>DASYEG010000155.1:0-17498 GCA_036499145.1 Micropepsaceae bacterium
GATCAACGTTACCGCCAATTGGCGCCTGATCCGGGATTTCGATCCGCTGCTGCGCCAATCCGATGCGGGGCGGGTGCTGATGATGAGTTCGGCGGTGGCGCGGTTGAACCGCCCCTATTGGGGGCCCTATGCCATCACCAAGGCCGCCCTCGAAATGCTGACCTTCACCTATGCCGCCGAATGCAACGGCACCAAGGTGATGGCAAACGCCTACAATCCCGGCCCGACGCGCACGCGCATGCGCGCCGAAGCGATGCCCGGAGAAGATCCCATGACGCTGCCGGCGCCCGAGGATCTGGTGCCTTCCATTCTGGAATTGCTGTCGCCGGCCTCTACGAAAAATGGCGAGCTGGTTGCGTTCCGGCGCTGAGGCTATTTATCGCTGTACGGGTTCTTGTTTTCGCGCAGGTTCAGGCGCACCGGTGTGCCCGGCATCTGAAACGCGCCACGCATCGCATTCACCAGATAGCGCAGATAGGAATCCGGCAGCGCCTTCAGTTGATTGCCGAACAGCACGAAGGTGGGCGGGCGCGCCTTGGCCTGCGTCATGTAGCGGATGCGGATGCGCCGCCCATGGACCGCCGGCGGCGGGTGGCGCGAAAGCGCCTCCTCGAGAAAACGATTCACTGCATGCGTGGACACGCGCAGGTTCCAGATGCGCTCGGCTTCGAACACGGTTGGCATCAGCCGCTCCATGCCTTCGCCGGTCAGCGCGGATACGCCCACGATGGGTGCGCCTGCGATCTGCGGCAGGAAGCGGTCCACGCGCTCGCGCAAATCCTTGAACGCCGCACCCCTGTCCGCCACCAGATCCCATTTGTTGACGGCGATGACGATCGCACGCCCTTCGCGCGCGATCAGGTCGGCAATCGCGAGGTCCTGTTTTTCGAGCGCCTCGTTCGCGTCCATCACCACGATGACGCAATCGGCAAAACGCACCGCGTTGAGCGTCGAATTGACGGACAGCTTCTCCAGCCGCTCGTCGATGCGCGCCTTCTTGCGCAAGCCGGCTGTGTCGTGGAGCAGGATATCGCGCTCCTCATGACGCCATTGCGCCAGCACCGCATCGCGCGTGATCCCCGCCTCGGGGCCGGTGAGCGAGCGGTCTTCGCCGATGAGCCGGTTGAGGAGGCTCGACTTGCCGACATTGGGCCGCCCGACAATGGCCAGCCGAAGGGGCCGGTTTTCCATTTCGGCTTCGGGCGATTCCGTGGCTTCCTCGGATGGCGGAATTTCCGGGAAATAGACCGACAGCGCATCGCGCAGTTCCGCGAGACCAAGCCCATGTTCGGCGGAGACCGCAATCGGTTCGCCGAACCCGAGGCGATAGGCCTCATTGGCGCCTGCTTCGGCGGCGGTTCCCTCGCATTTGTTGGCCGCGAGGATCACGGGCTTGCCGCTGCGCCGCAGCGTCTCTGCGACGATCTCATCGCCAGCGGTCAATCCTGCGCGCGCATCGACCACGAAGAGACAGACATCGGCGTCACGAATCGCGGTTCCGGTCTGCGTCGCCATGCGCGCCACCAGGCTCTCGGGCGCGCCCTTGTCGAAACCCGCGGTGTCGATGAGCGCGAGGTCCAGTCCGGCGAAATTACTTGCCGCAAAGGCGCGGTCGCGCGTGACGCCGGGCGTGTCGTCGACGATGGCGAGACGCTTGCCAGCCAGCCGGTTGAACAGCGTCGATTTTCCGACATTCGGCCGGCCCACGATGGCGACGGTCAGGGGCATCTCAGATAGAACCTCATGCCCCTGAAATCAACGCAGCGCGACGAGCTGCGCCTCATTGGTGAGCACATACATCATACCGTTGGCGACAATCGGCGGGATGAATGTGCCATCGGGGATGGCGGTATCGCCCAGCTTTTGACCCGTGAAGGGCGAAAGCAGCGTGGCTTTGCCGTCGGATGCGATCAGCACCAGGAAGTTCGAGACCAGCAACGGTCCGGTCCATACGATGGGATCGCGCTTTCCCTTCGGGTCTTCGAAAACCGGCAACGCGGCCGTCCAGCGTACGCGTCCATCGCCGCGATTCATGCAGACGACCTGACCGTCGGTCGACACGATAAAGATGTACTCTCCGGCCACCAGCGGCGTCTGGATGCCGGCGATGTTTCGAGTCCAGGCGCGGCTGCCGGACCGGAAATTGATTGCCGCCAATGTGCCCGAATGGCTGACCGCAAACACCATGTTGCGGTCGATGACCGGGCGACCGGCGATATCGTTGATGATGGTGAGCGAAGTGGTGTTCCCGGACCGGGTCAGCGTGTCCGTCCAGGACGGCGTCCCATTCTGCGCCCGCAACGCGTAGAGTTCGCCCGAGCTGTAAGGCACGACAACCGTGTCGCCTGACACGCCGACGCTGGCGCTGGAAAGGATGGCAGCGCTTTCCACGGTGCCGTGATGGTCCCAAAGGCGGTGGCCATCATTCGCGTCGAGCGCCTGCGTCTCGTTTTCCTGGGTGATGACGTAAACCCGACCGTCCACCACCACAGGCGCGGAGTGTACCGGAACCACCGTGTTGACCGACCACAATTGTTTTCCGGTCTTGGCGTCCAGCGCGGTGACATTGCCGAAGCCGGTGGCTGCGAAGAGTTTGCCGCTGTCAAACGCGATTCCGCCGCCAAATCCTTTGGACGGCTTGATGGAATTGCTGGAGCCGAAAATATTGTACCACGAGGAGGTATCGGTGCTTTCAGGTGCGAGGCTCTTGTCCCAGACCGGCTTTCCGGTCTGTGCATCGAAGGCGAAAACGTGGGTTTCCGCATCCAGAACATAGATGAGCCCACCGGCCACGATAGGCGGGGCCGTCAAGCGCGAATCGTCGTCGGTGCCCTTGCCGGCCGAAACGCTCCACACTTGTTCGAGCGGTCCATCGGCCATCAAATTGCCGGTGACATTGTCGGGCGTACCTCCCGGCTGCGGCCAATCCGCATTCTTCTTCGGCGGCGGCAAATCCATCTTGGTCGCCGCCAGCATGGGATCGGACGATAGCTGCTGTTCGGACGCGATGATCGAAATGCGCTCGCCCTGGATCTTGGTTTTCTTGGTCCTGTCGAACCAATCCGCCACCGTGTTGTAGGTGTCGGCACAGCCGCCGAGTATGCCGCCTGCGACAAGCAGCAGAACGAGAGAGGACGCGATACGCGACTTCATGGTTTTGTCCCTTGGCCGGATGGCACGCCACTGCCAGGCGCAGGCGAAGCAACAGGTGCAGCGGCAGCGGGCAAAGATGAAGCCGCCGCCGGCGCGCCCAAGCTTGGCAGTGACGGCGGCGTTGGGCCGGATATGGCCGCATCCGGATTGGCGCCGAGATATTCGGCGATGCCCGAGGCGCGCTGACGCAGACTGGCGGGCGCTTCAGACTCCTGTGCGAGTTTTTGGTATTCCGCGAGCGCCTGGGAACGCGCCCCATTCTTCAAATCGGCATAGGCGAGAACTTCAGCGGCCGCGAAGCGCCAGGGATTGTCCATCGCCGTGAGCGGCTGGAGCAGGTTAACGATATCGGCCTTGGGGCTGGCATCCGCGTCGGTCCACGCAAGCCTCAGCCGTGCCGTGCTCGAAACGATGGAATCGGAAGATGCCGTGAGTTCACGCAACAGCGCCACGGCGGCATCACGCTTTCCCTGCGCGAGATAGGCCCCGGCAAGATGGAACTTTGCAAGCGTCGCGTAACCTGAAGGCGCATCCTTCGCCAAGGCTGCGAAATCGGTCTCCGCCTTCGGCAGATTGCCGGTTTGCGCCGATTGGCTGGCCTCCCGATACCGGTCGGATATTTTCTGCCGCTGCGTCAGATCATAGCGCTGCCAAGCCTGATAGCCTGCGACCGCGGCGACCAGCAGAGCCGCAGCGATCATGATGTAATTGCCGTATTTCTTCCAAATCTGTTCGTATCGCTCGCGGCGTACGTCTTCTTCGACTTCCTGAAAGATGTCGCTCACAGATTGGAATCCTCAAACCTTGCTCTCATGCTTCGACAGATTCGAGCCATGGAGGCGGGACGACACGCACATGCGCAAGCCCTGGATATGCCGGAATGCTTAGCGCGGGTGAGGGCGGCTGGCAAACCTATATGGCTTTCGAGCCTTTGCGCATCGCATAGACATTCTCCTTACCGGGGAAACGGCGGCTGCGCACATCGGCCACAAAAGAGGTTACCGCCGCCTCGATATCCGGACCAAGATGGGCATATTCCCGCACGAAACGCGGCGGATGAGGGTTCAGCCCCAGCATGTCTTCCATCACCAGGATTTGACCGTCGCACTCCGGTGAGGCGCCGATGCCGATGGTGGGAATGGGGATCGACTTCGTGATCTTGGCAGCCAGCGGTTCAGCAATGCCCTCGATGACGACCGAGAAGGCGCCGGCATCGGAAATGGCTTTGGCATCGGCTTCCAGCGCCGGCCACTCGGCTTCGTCGCGCCCTTGCGTGCGGAAGCCGCCCATCACTTGCACCATCTGAGGCGTGAGCCCGATATGCGCCATGACGGGAATCCCGCGCTCGGTCAAATAATGGATGGTTTCGGCCATGCGGACGCCGCCTTCGAGCTTCACCGCGGTGCAGCCCGTTTCCTTCATTGCACGCGAGGCGTTGCGAAAGGCGGTCTCACGGCTCTCTTCATAGGAGCCGAACGGCATGTCGATCGCCACGAGCGCCCGCTTGCTGCCGCGCATCACCGCCTGGCAATGCAGGATCATCAGCTCGAGCGTCACGCCAAGCGTCGTTTCCATACCGTGCATCACCATGCCGAGCGAGTCGCCAACCAGCATCACATCGACATGATTGTCGAGCAGCCGCGCCGTATGGGCATGGTAGCAGGTGAGGCAGGCGATCGGCGTGCCGCCCTTGCGGGCGCGTATCTGCGGCACGGTGATCCGGTCGGTTTCAGCTTGAGCGGACATGGCACCTCCAGTGCTTGACGTTAGCACGCACCAGCCGCCGGGCCGAGCATATCCGGCAGTGGCCGTTCTGGAACCCGCTGCACACAGAGGCGAACACAGGAAGCGTCGATTATTCCGGCGTTTCTTCCTCGCCTTCGGCCTTCGGACCCGCGCCTTCCTCGAACAGGGCTTCAGCGTTGGTCCGGGCTTCCTCTGCCTCGGTCTGCTCGGTCAGCACATCCTCGCCGCGCGCCTGGCGCTCGGCTTCATCTTCGGTGCGGGCGACATTGATCGTGACCTGTACCCGGACCTCCGGGTGAAGCAGGACGGAAATCTCGTGCAGACCGATGGTCTTGATCGCCTTGTCGATCGGAACCTGTGTGCGCTGAATCGAGAACCCGCCCGCCGTGGTGGCATCGGCGATGTCGCGCGGACTGACGGAACCATAGAGCTGGCCGCGATCGCCGGCCTGACGCAACAGCACGAAGCTCTTGCCCTGCAGTTTCTCAGCGATTTTCTCGGCTTCCTTGCGCTGTTCCAAATTGCGCGCCTCAAGCTGCACGCGCTGGCTGTCGAAATAGCTGAGATTTGCCTTCGTCGCACGAAGCGCTTTCTTTTTGGGCAACAGGAAATTGCGGGCGAAGCCGTCTTTGACCTTCACCACGTCGCCGATCTGACCCAGTTTCTCGACCCGTTCCAAAAGCACAATCTGCATCGGACGTGCTCCTATTTCACAAGATAGGGGATGAGCGCCATGAAGCGCGCGCGCTTGATGGCTTTGGACAGTTCGCGCTGTTTCTTGGCGCAGACCGCTGTAATGCGTGAAGGCACGATCTTGCCGCGTTCCGAGACATAGCGCTGCAACAGCTTCACATCCTTATAGTCGATCTTAGGGGCGTTGGAGCCGGAGAACGGACAGGTCTTGCGGCGGCGGAAGAAAGGCCGGCGGGCCAGAGGGGGTTGTGCGCTCATACCATGGCTCCTTCGGTCTCGGCACCGTCTTCACGGGGGCGGCGTTCGCCTTCACGGCCGCCCGCGCCGGCTTCGCGTTCACGCTTGCGGCTGGAATTGGACTGTTCGAAAGCATCGACCCTGACCGTGATGAAGCGCAGGACGTCTTCATTGATCTTCAGCTGGCGTTCGAGTTCGGAGATCGCGTTGGCCGGCGCATTCAGGTTCAGGAGCACATAATGCCCCTTGCGGTTTTTCTTGATGCGGTAGGCAAGTGTGCGCAGGCCCCAATATTCCTGCTTCTCGACCTTGCCGCCTTCGGTCTCGATGATCGTTTTCAAATGGGTGGCCAGTGCGTCCACCGCCTGCGCGCTGATATCCTGGCGCGCGATCAGCATGTGCTCATAGAGAGCCATGTGCATTCCTTCCTGTAGAGGTGCGGCATGCCGAGCGAGAAGGTTTCGCATCGCATGTCGGTTCGTGAAGCGCCGGACATCCGGCATAACCTTCTGAAGTTAGAGGGCCTTCGCGACCGCACCCGGTCTCAAGGGCGCGGGATATAGCCGAACTGGCGCGCCTCAGCAATGGCGTATCCCGCGCGGAGCGCCGGCCTAGTCCGAAGGCGCGGCTAAGCCTTCAACTTTCCTGAATAATTGAACTCTTTCGCGGGTTTGAGGCGTTTACCAAGGGTAGTCATCGACAAAGGCCAAAGATTGCCCTGGTCCAATTTCAAGACAAAATTGCAGGCCGCTTTTGGCCGCAATACGTCTATGGCGGTGGGACAGGCCCTGTCTGCTCCACGGCCAAGGTCCCGTCACCGTGTCTTAAAATGGGTGGGCGGCACTTTGGCCGCACTGGTGACGGTGATTGTTCTGGTGCTCGTGTTCCTCGACTGGAATGCGATGCGCGATCCAATCGGGCGTTATCTTTCGTTCCGCCTCCATCGCGAGGTGCGGATTCTGGGCGATCTGAACGTCAGGCTGTTCTCATGGACCCCCACGGCCGTGGTCCATGATTTCGTCATCGCGCAGCCGCAATGGGTCACAGAAGGCAAGTCTGGCCAGACCGGATCCTTCGTGGATGTTGAGCAGCTCACGATTTCGCTCGATCTGAAGCAACTGTTCGGCTGGCGCATCGTGCTGCCGACCGTGGATGTGGAGCAGCCACGCCTGCGATTCCTGCGCGATGCTTCGGGCCGCGCGAATTGGAATTTCGACGAAGACAAGAACGCGCCTCCGTTCCGGCTGCCCCCTATTCGCCATTTCACGATCCGTGACGGACATCTCGATCTTACCGATGCCAGGAGAAACCTTGTTTTCGCGGGCACAATCTCGTCGCAGGAGAACGGTGGCTCATTGCGGGAGAACGGTGGCGCAACGGAGCGGCAATTCTTTAACCTGGTTGGCAAGGGACAACTCAATCGCGCGCCATTTTCCGCCGAAGTCAGAGGCGATCCGCTGTTGAACATTCAGCCGGATCGACCCTATGCGTTCACCGGCCATGTCGTGGCGGGGGCGACAAGGATCGATGCCGCCGGCTCGCTCGATAAGCCCTTCGATCTCGGCGCATTCCAGGTCAAGACCACTTTCGCCGGACCCGATCTCGCGGACCTTTATTACCTGACGGGTCTGACGCTGCCCAACACGCCTGCGTATAAACTGTCCGGTAATCTGACTCGCGATCAGGAGACATACCGCTTCAGCGATTTCGGCGGTACCGTCGGCGAAAGCGACCTGCATGGCGCGCTTACGGTGGATGTCTCGGGCGACAAACCTTATCTGAAAGCCGATCTTGCATCGCAGAAACTGAATTTCGACGATCTTGGCCCGCTGATTGGTGCACAACCGGGAAAATCGAGGGGTGCGATCATCGCTCCGGCGCCGAAGACGGCAGGAACCTCCATCGCGATTACACCGGCGGTTAGCGGCGCGGCGCCCGCGCGCGGCATACTTCCGGACACGCCTTTGAACATAGCCCGCCTGCGTCAGATGAATGCCGATGTGCATTATCGCGCGGCGATGGTGGTTTCGCGCGATTTCCCATTGCGCGGGGCCGAAACACAATTGTCATTGAAGGACGGTGTGCTGAAAATGACACCGGTTGTCTTCAATTTTGTGCATGGCACGCTGAAAGGCGACGTGCAGATCGATGCGCGCAAGGATGTGCCCGCCAGCGATGTCGATGTCCGCCTCACGGGACTCGATCTCGGTCAATTTCTGCCCAGCACGAGTAAGACGCAGGCATTGGCTGGACAGGCGGTCGCTCGCGCGAAGTTGCATGGCACCGGCAATTCGATTCACAAGGCGGCGTCCACGGCGGACGGGACCGTCACCTTCGTTGTGCCGCATGGCGAGATACGCCAGACATTCGCCGAACTTCTAGGGATCAATGTCGCAAGCGCACTCGGCCTGTTGCTGACCAACGATCAGAGTCAGGTCGATGTCCGTTGCGCGGTGGCGGGGTTCTCTTCGAAAAATGGCATTATGACGCTGGATCATTTCGCGCTCGATACGCCCGTTGTCTTGGCGAGCGGCGAGGGTACGGTCGATCTCAAGAATGAAAGGGTCAATCTTTCGCTCAGCGGCCACCCGAAAAAGCCGCAGCTCATTCGTGTTCGCGCCCCGATAACCATCAACGGGCCGTTGGAGCATCCTGCCATCGGTGTCGATGCCGGCAGCGCAATAGTCCAGGGCGGATTGTCCGCCGCTCTTGCCGTCGTCCTGTCGCCGCTTGCGGCTATTCTGCCGTTCGTGGATCCGGGACTGGGCAAGGATGCCGATTGCGGTGCATTGCTTGCACAGGCAAAATCGCGAGGCGCGCCCGTCGTGCAGGAACAAGCGCGGCGCTAGCTCGTCTCGAAGAATCACCGAAACGAAAACCCACCCCAAAATGAAAAACCAAAGGGCACTGCACCAGCAGCGCCCTTTGGATTTGCGGTCCTCCAGCTGTTGGCATCAGGACCGACCGGCCCGGCGGGCGGGCCCGTCTTTGCGACCTAATCCTCATAAAGGAAGGCCGTGCATAGATTCCGCCTTTACAGCGTTCGCGTCAATCGCGATGCGAAAAATGTGATCGGGCTTGTTGCAGCGGCAGTAATGCCCGAAAACCGGCCGCCGGATTCACCGGTCCGGGGCAGGCAGCGCATGAATCAGGATGACCTTGTTTTCGTCAAGGCGGGGCGGCGTCTCATTCCATTCATGATGGCGCTCTATACGGTCAGTTTTCTCGATCGTGTGAACATCGGTTTCGCAGCGCTGACCATGAACACGGACCTTGGCTTCACGCCGGAGATCTATGGCTGGGGCGCCGGTATTTTCTTCATCGGTTATTTCCTCTTCGAAGTGCCGAGCAATGTGATCCTGACCCGTGTCGGCGCGCGCCTTTGGATCTGCCGCATCATGGCGAGTTGGGGGCTGATCTCGGCAGCGACCGCATTCGTGCATAGCCCAATGAGTTTCTACGTGCTGCGGTTTCTATTGGGCCTCGCAGAAGCCGGTTTTGCCCCGGGCATGATCTTCTATCTGTCGCTCTGGTTTCCCTCCACGGTGCGGGCGCGCTATGCCGCCGCCTATTTTCTCGCCATTCCGCTGGCGAACGTGATTGGCGCGCCGGTCTCGAGTCTCATCCTGGGCGTTGACGGAGTTTTCGGTCTGCATGGCTGGCAATGGCTGTTCATCCTCGAAGCCGTCCCCGCGCTTGTGCTAGCAGCCGCCGTTTTCATGTTTCTGCCTAATGGTCCAGGCGATGCACGCTGGTTGTCGGCGCGCGAGCGTGAGGTTATCGCCTCGGAACTTGCGGCCGACCGCAATTCCCTGGACGAACGCGTTCATGGCGTTTGGAGTGCCTTGGCGGATTTTCGCGTGATCCTCCTGTGCGCGGTCTATTTCGGAATCGTCGTCGGTCTCTATGGGATCGGTTATTGGCTGCCGCAGATCCTCCAGGCGATGGGATATTCGAATGTCGTGATCGGCGTGCTTGTGGCGTTGCCCTATTCTGCGGCCGGCCTCGCGCAATTCCTCTGGGGCCGGCATAGCGACGTGAAAGCCGAGCGCGTATGGCACGTGGTTCTTCCATCGTTGACGAGCGCCGTCGCTTTCGGATTGTCCGCAGCGCTGCATGCCCCGTCGCTCGTGCTGATCGCGCTGGCTGTCGCCGCCATCGGAATCTGCTCGGCACTCGCGCCATTTTGGGCAATGCCGCCGCAATTCCTCTCCGGGCGGGGCGCCGCCGCAGGCATCGCCGCCATCAACGCAGTCGGCAATCTTGGCGGGTTCATCGGGCCGTATGCTGTTGGGTGGGCAAAGGAATCCACGGGTTCTTATGCCGGCGGCATGGCAATCCTTGCGGTCTCGCTGCTTGCGGCAGCCGTTTTGGTTCTGGCGATGGGACGGTCGCGCCGTCTTGCGCTTGCGGCGTCCTGACGCAAATTATTTTGCGGGCCTACCGCTCTTCGAAGCATCTTGCGCTGGACGAAGCCTCGATTTAAGGGGCTTCAAACGGAGGCCATCGTGAGAGCATTCATTTTTCCAGGCCAAGGCAGTCAAGCTGTCGGTATGGGCAAAGCCATAGCCGAAGCCTTCGCCTCGGCGCGCGAAGCGTTCGAAGAGGTGGATGATGCCCTGTCCCAAAGCTTGACCCGGCTGATGTGGGAAGGCCCCGATTCCGAATTGGTCCTGACGGAGAATGCTCAGCCCGCGATCATGGCGGCCTCGATGGCGATCGTCCGCGTGCTGCAAAGCCAAGGGGGACTTGACCTCGCGTGCCACGCCCGAGTGGTGGCCGGCCATTCTCTGGGGGAATATTCGGCGCTCTGCGCGGCGGGCGCTTTCACGCTCGCCGATACCGCGCGTCTCGTGCGCCTGCGCGGACAAGCGATGCAGGCAGCCTCCCCGGTGGGTATCGGGAGCATGGCGGCGCTCATCGGTATCGACATCGAAGCGGCCGAAGCGGCCGTCAAGGAAGCCGCCAATTCGGGCATCGTGGTCATCGCCAATGATAATGCGCCGGGCCAGATCGTGATTTCCGGCGAGAAGGCCGCCGTGGACAAAGCCGGCGAGATTGCCAAGACCAAGGGCGCAAAGCGCGTGATCCCGCTTTCCGTCAGCACGGCCAATCATTCGCCCCTGTTGAAACCCGCAGGTGAGCGGATGCGCGATGCGCTGGCGGAAATCGCCATCCGTCCGCCCCTCGTTCCCGTGGTGGCGAATGTGACCGCTTCGGAAGTGGCCGAACCCGACACGATCAGGCGGCTGCTCGCCGAACAGGTCACCGCGCGCGTACGCTGGCGCGAAAGTGTGGCCGGGTTCGCTGGCCTCGGAGTTACAACAACCGTGGAAGCCAGTGGAAATAAGGTGCTGACCGGCATGGTCAAACGGATCGACAAGGACCTTGGCACCGTGACACTCGATTCGCCCGCCGACATTGAAGCTTTCGCGAAAACGCTCTGAGGTTTTTTCGATTATGTTCGATCTCACCAACAAGACCGCGCTTGTGACCGGCGCTTCGGGCGGCATCGGCGGGGCCATCGCCAAAGCGTTGCACGCCCAAGGCGCGAGCGTGGTTCTGTCGGGCACACGCGCCGATGCGCTCGACGCGCTGAAAGCCGAAATGGGCGGACGGGCCGTCACCGCTCTCTGCAATCTCGGAAATGCGGCCGAGGTGGACGCGTTGGTGAAGACCGCCGAAGCCGCCATCGGCGCCCCTATCGACATCCTCATCAACAATGCGGGCATCACACGCGACAATCTCCTTATGCGCATGAAAGACGAAGAGTGGGATCAGGTCATCGCCGTCAACCTCACCGCAGCGTTTCGGCTGTCGCGTGCGGTGCTCCGCGGCATGATGAAGAAGCGCTGGGGGCGGATCGTTACGATCACCTCTGTGGTGGGCGTTACGGGCAATCCGGGGCAGGGAAATTACGCCGCGGCGAAGGCCGGACTGATCGGGATGAGCAAGGCGCTGGCGGCCGAAGTTGCCAGTCGCAACATCACGGTCAATTGCGTAGCCCCCGGTTTTATCGCAACACCGATGACGGATGCGCTCACCGAACAGCAAAAAACCGCGATTCTCACGCGCATTCCGGCTGGAAAACTTGGCGAATCGGAAGACGTCGCAGCAGCCGTCGTCTATCTTGCAAGTGACGAAGCGCAGTACCTCACGGGCCAGACCTTGCATGTCAATGGCGGCATGGCAATGATCTAAGGCATTGGTTAAAAAGACTCTTTCGAAAGTTTGGCGGGAACCGAAAGTTTGTGATACCAAGCGCGACCCTTTCAACCATTGCTGTGACAGTGCCCGGGTCGCGTGCCCAACTCACAAAGCGTGGTAAGAGAAAAACAACAACGGCAATTCAAGAGGCAAAGAACATATGAGCGACGTCGCTGAGCGCGTGAAAAAAATCGTGGTCGAACATCTGAACGTCGACGGCGAAAAGGTCACGGACAATGCCAGCTTCATTGAAGATCTCGGCGCGGACAGCCTCGACACCGTTGAGCTGGTCATGGCGTTCGAGGAGGAATTCGGCATCGAAATTCCGGATGATGCTGCCGAATCCATCGTCACTGTCGGGGATGCGGTGAAGTTCATCGAGAAGGCCCAGAGCTGATCGCTAAAAACTGGCAACAGCCGGGGCCCTCGCGCCAATGAGCGCAATGCGTCGTGTCGTCATCACAGGGTTGGGGCTCGTAACCCCGCTGGGCTGCGGGGTCGAGACTTCGTGGTTGCGCCTGCTCGAGGGCAGGTCCGGTGCGGGCCCCATCACGCGTTTCAAGGTGGACGACCTGCCGGCGCGAATCGCCTGCGACGTTCCGCGCGGTGACGGCTCCGACGGCAGCTTCAATCCGGACCAATGGGTGGATTCCAAGGATCAGCGCCGGGTCGATGATTTCATCATCTACGCGATCACCGCCTCTCAGCAGGCAGTGACCGATTCCGGCTACGAGCCCAAGACCGAGGAGGAGCGCGACCGGGCCGGAGTTCTGATCGGTTCGGGTATCGGTGGCCTGGACGGCATCGAGCAGGCGTCCATTCTCGTTCATGAAAAGGGACCCCGGCGGCTGTCGCCCTTTTTCATTCCAGGGCGCCTCAATAATCTCGCATCGGGGTATGTCTCCATCCGGTTCGGCTACAAGGGACCCAATCATTCCGTCGTGACGGCCTGCTCGACGGGGGCGCACGCGATCGGGGATGCGGCGCGCATGATCGCGCTGGACGATGCCGATGTGATGCTGGCCGGCGGCACCGAATCGGCGATCTGCCGTATCGGGATCGCGGGTTTCGTAGCCTGCCGGGCACTGTCCACCGGCTTCAATGATACGCCGGAAAAAGCCTCGCGCCCCTATGACAGGGATCGCGACGGCTTCGTGATGGGTGCGGGTGCAGGCATCGTGATGCTCGAGGAATATGAGCATGCCAAGGCCCGTGGCGCGAAGATCTATGCCGAAGTGAAGGGTTATGGGATGTCGGGCGATGCCCATCACGTCACCGCGCCCGCCGAGGATGGCAACGGCGGCTACCGCGCCATGCAAATGGCGTTGAAGCGCGCGGGGCTCGCCGCGGCCGATATCGATTACATCAACGCGCACGGCACCTCCACACCGCTCGGCGATGAGATCGAACTTCGCGCGGTCGAGCGCCTGTTCGGCAATTCGGCGGGCAAGCTTGCGATGTCCTCGACCAAATCTTCGATCGGCCATTTGCTGGGCGCGGCCGGCGCCGTCGAGGCGATCTTCGCCACGCTCGCGATCCGCGATCAAATCGCCCCGCCGACCCTCAACCTGGACAACCCGTCGGTCCAAACCGAAATCGACCTCGTGCCGCATAAACCGAGGAAAATGCCGATCTCGGCTGCACTCTCGAATTCCTTTGGTTTCGGGGGCACCAATGCATCGTTGGTGCTGACCGCGCCGGAATAGAGCGAACGCCCGAACATCGAGGCCGTCATGCGGGTTTTTGTCTCCCTGATTGTCATTCTCGCCTTGGCGTCGGCTTCGGTCGCGGGAGCCGCCTGGTGGGAGGCCGGTTATTTCGTGCAGGCCGGACCCTCGCCGTCGGAAACGACGCTGGTGGTGAAACCCGGAAGCGGTCTTGCCGCGATCGCCGCGGACCTGGCCAAGGCGGGGGTTGTCGGCAACGCACTGCTGTTTCGCGCCGCTGTCATTCGGCGGGGCCGCGGGGCGCAATTGAAAGCCGGCGAATATGCCTTTCCCGCCCATGTCAGCGAGGCTGAGGCCGTGGCCCTGCTCATCGCGCATAGAATCGTCGAACATCGCATCACCATTGCCGAAGGTCTCACCTCCGATGCCGCGGTCGCACTCATCGATGTCGATTCCGTTCTGAGCGGACCAGCGCCGGTGGTCCCCGAAGGCAGCCTTCTGCCGGAGACCTATCTGTTCGAGCGCGGGACCACACGCGCCGAATTGCTCGCGCGCATGCATCGGGCGCAGGAGAAGGTGCTCACCGAACTTTGGCCCAAGCGCAAGGAGGGCTTGCCTTTCACAAACCAGGAGGACGCGCTGAAGCTCGCCTCCATCGTCGAGAAGGAAACTGCGATCGCATCGGAACGGCCGCGCATCGCCGCGGTCTTCATCAACCGTCTGAAGAACGGTATGAAGCTCGAAAGCGATCCCACGATCATCTACGGCCTGACGAAGGGCGCAGCGCTCGGCCATCCCTTGCGCCAGAGCGAACTTGCCCTGCCCAATCCGTACAGCACCTATCAGATCGCCGGCCTGCCCCCGACGCCCATTGCCAATCCGGGCAGGAGCGCGATTGCTGCCGTCCTGAACCCCGCCGACACGAACGAGTTGTATTTCGTCGCGGACGGCAGTGGCGGGCATGCCTTTGCAAGCAATATTGCCGAGCATCAGAAGAATGTCGCGCAATGGCGCCGGCTGCAGCAGACGCAAAACCCTCCCGGTCCTGCGGCGGCGCGGCCGTCCCGCTTGCGCTAGCGTTTCGTTCGTGCCGAGATCGCTTTTTTCGATTCCAGGAGACGGATTTGCCCCTTACCAGCATGACCGGATTCTCCGACGCGCGCGGCGCCCATAGCGGGCTGCGCTGGCGTTGGGAGGCCAAGAGCGTCAACGGCCGGGGATTGGACTTCAGATTTCGCGTGCCTGCGGGCTACGAAGGTCTGGAAGTCGGCGCACGCACGCTCGCGGCAGAGCGTTTCAAACGCGGTTCTTTTCAGGTCGTGCTCACCGTCGCGGCCGAGGATGGCGGCCGCGGTTTCCGCATCGACGCGGCGGCGCTGGCCGATGCGGTCCGCATCGCCAAGCGGGTGGCGGAGGAAACCGGCTTGCCGCCCGCGCGCGTCGATGGAATTCTCGCTCTCAAAGGCGTGGTGGTGCAGGAAGAAAGTGTTGCCCTGAACGATGAGGCGCGGATGGCGCGCGACGCGGCCTTGCTGGCGACGCTCGCCGATGCGTTCGATCTGCTCAAATCGGCGCGGGCCACCGAAGGCGCGAAGCTGGAAGGGATTCTTTTGCTGCAGATTGGCGAGATCGAACGGCTGACGGGCGATGCGCGCAGGCTTGCGGAACAGCAGCCCATGGCCTTGCGGGAGCGCATGATGGTGCAGCTGAAGGATCTGCTCGCACCCGGCTCCAGCCTTTCGGAGGAACGCGTCGCCCAGGAAGTCGCGCTGTTGGCGGCCCGCGCCGATCTGCGCGAAGAACTGGACCGGCTTGGAGCCCATTGCCAGGAAGCGCGAGCGCTTATCAGGGGAATCGATCCTGCCGGACGCAAGCTCGATTTCCTGGCGCAGGAATTCAATCGCGAGGCGAATACTCTCTGTTCGAAATCCTCAGACATTCAGCTCACACATGTCGGGCTCGCGCTGAAAGCCGTCATCGATCAATTCCGCGAACAGGTGCAAAACGTCGAATGAATGAGCCCATCGCCCGGCGCGGTCTGATGCTGGTGATTTCCTCGCCGTCCGGCGCAGGCAAGACGACGTTGTCGCGCCGCTTGCTGGCGGCCGACCCCAATATTGCGATGTCGGTCTCGGTGACCACGCGCCCCAAGCGCCTGAACGAGGAGCATGGCAAAGATTATATCTTCGTCGATGCGGAACATTTCGAGACGATGCTGCGCGAGGACGCCTTTCTGGAGCATGCGACGGTCTTCGCAAATCGCTACGGCACACCCAGAGCCCCCGTTGAAGCCTTGCTGGCGCGGGGGCGCGATGTTCTGTTCGACATCGACTGGCAAGGGGCCCAGCAATTGGCCCAACAGGCAAAAGACGATCTGGTGCGGGTCTTTATCCTGCCGCCGTCGCGCGCCGAATTGGAGCGCCGTCTCGAGGGCCGCGCGGAAGATCCTCCCGAAATCGTGGCCCGCAGGATGGCGGAGGCCAACAATGAAATCAGCCGCTGGCCGGAATATGATTATGTTATCGTAAACGACGAAATCGAGAAAGCGCAGGTACAGCTTGAAGCCATTGTCGCGGCCGAGCGTTTAAACCGGCAGAGACAAATCGGTCTGGTGGACTTTGTCAGGCATCTGACCCAGGACTAAAGGAGATCGCGCGATGCGGGTTCGCCATTGTTTGGTTGCGCTCAGTGTGCTGACGATTGCCGCCGTTCCGTTCAAGTTCCTATCTCCCGCCATTGCCTTGGAAGGCGAAGCCCATGATTGTGCCGGTGCATCGCAAGATGCGGTGACCAAGCTTCCCATGCCGCTCGCGAAATGGGGTCAGATTTCCTGCACGCCCGCCGGACATGTGCTGATGAGCAGAGACGATTGGGTTTGGGTCATGCCGGATGGATCGGGGATGGTCTTCGTGCCTTCCCAGATGGGAGACAAGGAACCCGAAGAGGCTGATAACAAATCCTATTTTACCAAGATCGACGTAAAGCCGGTCAAGGGCGACGAATTCAACCAAGTTTACCGGACCTTCCACATCGGTTTCGACGACAGCGAAGTGAAGCCCGATGCCTATCAGGTCGATCTCGCGACGGCGTCCGGAAAGACGCTGCGGATGTATTTCTTCGACTATGACAGCTATGCCTGGGGTATGACCTGTCCGGACAACAAATGCGCCATCGACACGCGCTTCATGGTGCTGGACAAGAATCATCGTCCAGAGCCGCGCCAACCCGCGATCTGATGTTTCGGCTGCCGATGACGATACGGTAGCCGCAGTGCATATTCATGACCGCCGGGCGCAATAGGCTCGCGCCAACGCACAGAATTGAGCGAGATCGAGTTCTTCGGCACGCGACGTGCCTGGCACGCTTGCGGCTTCAAGCAATGCATCGGCATCCGGGGTGAGCGCTTTGAGACTTCCCCGCAGCATCTTTCGCCTTTGGCCGAATGCGGCCCCGGTTACTTTTTCGAGCGCCGAAAGTTCTGCCCCGTATCGTGGTGCGGGCAGAGGCTCGATGTGCACAACCGAGGAGGTCACATTGGGCGGCGGCACAAAAGCGGCGCGCGAAATATCGAACAGGATGCGCGTCTGTGTGCGCCATGCGGCGAGCACCGAAAGCCGGCCATACGCCTCGTCACCCGGTTGAGCGCAAATCCGTTGGGCCACCTCCTTTTGGAACATCAGGGTCAGACTTTGCCACCAGGGCGGCCAATCGGCACTCAGCCATTTGACGAGCAGCGCTGTCCCCACATTGAACGGCAGATTGGCGACGGCCGGCACCGGCAGAGCCACGCCAATG
>DASYEG010000156.1:0-7806 GCA_036499145.1 Micropepsaceae bacterium
GATGGGCGCGTTCGTGCCCGCCGCAAGCGCGCACATCGGAATCGTGGACAAGCTTTTCTCCCGCGTTGGCGCGGCAGATGATCTGGCGCGTGGGCGGTCCACGTTCATGGTCGAGATGGTCGAGACCGCGGCGATCCTCAATCAGGCGAGCGAGCGCTCTTTCGTTATTCTTGATGAAATCGGCCGCGGCACGGCGACGTTCGATGGTTTGGCGATTGCATGGGCGGTGGTCGAGCATCTGAACGAGGTCAATAAATCCCGCGCGCTGTTCGCGACGCATTACCACGAGCTGGTCACGCTCTGCGAACGCTTGACGGATGTCGCCTGCGCCACGATGCGGGTGAAGGAATGGAAGGACAATGTCGTCTTCCTGCATGAAGTCGCGCCGGGCGCGGCGGACCGTTCCTATGGCATCCAGGTCGCGAAACTGGCGGGATTGCCGGGCGCGGTGACGGCGCGCGCCACCGAAGTGCTGCGCGCGCTGGAAGAGGGACGCGAAGGCCACAAGCCGCTCGCGCGCATCGACGATCTGCCGCTTTTCGCGGAAAAATTGCGCGAGCCGAAACAAGCCACGCCGAAATCGAGCGCGCTGGAAGATGCGCTACGCGCCGCCGATCCCGACAGCCTCACGCCGAAGGCCGCGTTGGAATTGGTCTACACGCTGAAACGCCTCGCCGCTGACCCTTCAACAGGCTCAGGGTGAAGGACCGTATCTTTTCCTCATGCTGAGCTTGTCGAAGCATGAGCGCGCGACACCTTGCGAGCCGGACGGCAAGCAGGCACGATAGAGTCCGATGAGCGATGTTTCCGGCCTGCAAACGCTTCCGCCCAATCGGCGCAAATTCCTCGTCGTCGTCGACCAGACGCCCGAATGCAAAGTCGCGCTGCGTTTCGCCGCGCGCCGCGCCCAGCACACCGGCGGCATCGTCACGCTGCTCTACATCGTGGCGCCGGCGGACTTCCAGCAATGGGCGGGTGTCGAGCGCAGGATGCGCGAGGAGGCGCGCGAGGCCGCCGAGAGCGCGTTGCACGAAGCGGCCAAGACCGTGAACGACATTGTCGGCACCATGCCCGAGCTTGTCATCCGCGAGGGGCGCCCGGCCGAAGAGATCGTGGCGCTTCTGAAAGAAGACCGCGCGCTCGCCATCCTGGTGCTCGCGACCGGCACCTCGAAAGAAGGCCCGGGCCCGCTGGTCTCGCTCATCTCGGCGCCCGCGGCCACGGCCTATCCCATCCCGGTCACCATCGTGCCGGGCACGCTGACCGATGAAGAGGTCGACGCGCTGGCGTGAAGCGCCACGCCGTGCTCACATTGCCCAACACGATTGGGGATGCGCATGCGGCTGGACAGACCTGAGGGAACGCCGGACGGCACAATCGGCTGGGGCAGCGACATCGCCGCGGCGATGCTGCGCCGCTTCAACATCCCGTTCATCAGCCTCAATCCAGGCGCCTCCTATCGCGGCTTTCACGATTCGCTGGTCAATCATCTGGGCAACGAGAATCCGGGCATCCTGCTCTGCCTGCACGAGGATCATTCGGTCGCCGTCGCCCATGGCTATGCGCGGGTGACGGGCGAACCCATGGCCTGCGTGCTGCACGCCAATGTCGGTCTGCTGCATGGCATGATGAGCATGTTCAACGCCTGGTGCGACCGCGCCCCCATGCTGGTTTTGGGCGCCACCGGTCCGCTCGCGTCTGAAAAACGACGCCCCTGGATCGACTGGATCCACACCATGCGCGATCAGGCATCCCTGGTGCGCTCCTTCGTGAAATGGGACGATCAGCCCTCCTCGCCCGATGCGCTCGCGGAATCGCTCGCCCGCGCCCATCTCCTGACGCGTTCGCACCCCACAGCACCCGTCTATGTCTGCCTGGATGCGGGCTTGCAGGAATCCAAACTCGATCGCGAACCGGACTGGCCCGATCTCGCGCGGCTGCAACCGCCCGCACCGCCGCGCCCAGCGAAAGACGCAGTGGAGAAAGCCGCCGCCTTGCTCCGTGCCGCCGCGCGCCCTGTGATCCTCGCGGGGCGAGGGTCACGCAGCGATGCGGCGTGGAAGGCGCGTCTGCTTTTGGCCGAACGTCTCGGCGCGGTGGTGATGAGCGATCTGAAATCGGGCGCGATGTTTCCCACCGGCCATCCTGCCCATGTCGTGGCGCCGTTCAACGCACTGCCCAAACTTGCGCGCGAAATCCTGTGCGAAGCCGACGCGATCCTGTCGCTCGATTGGATTGATCTCGGCGGCGCGCTGAAACAGGCGAGTGCGGCGGGCCAAGTGACCGCTGGAATCGTCAGCGCCTCGCTCGATCAAACTCTGCACAATGGCGCGGGCATGGAATATCAGGCGCTCGCGCCCGCCGATGTGTTCATGGCGACGACCGCCGATGCGCTGGTCGAGGAATTGGTGGCGGTGCTGGGCGCAGGGAACAAAGCGCCGTGGAAGATTCGGGCGCCCACAAAGCGGAAAGAGGCGAGCGGCGCTGCCGTGACACTGGATGGGATCGCGTCGGCTTTGCGCAGCGCCTTCAACGATCCGGAAAAGGTGACGTTCTCGCTTTTGAATCGCGGCTGGCCGTCCGATATTTGGCCGTTCAAAAGCGCGCTTGCCTATCTCGGCAAGGACGGCGGCGGGGGGCTCGGTTCGGGGCCCGGTCTGTCGGTGGGGGCCGCCGTCGCGCTCGAACGCATGGGCCGCTATGCGGTTTCCGTGCTGGGCGATGGAGATTTCTGCATGGGCGCGACCGCCATCTGGACCGCCGTACACCATCGCATTCCGATGTTGATCCTGATCGACAACAACCGCTCCTATTTCAATGACGAACTGCATCAGCAGAATGTCGCCCGCGCGCGCGGCCGCGATGTGCGCAATCGCTGGATCGGTTTGCGGATGGAGGATCCCATGCCCGACATCGCGACGCTGGCGCGGGGACAGGGCGCGGTCGGCATCGGGCCGGTGACGCGCGCCGCCGATGTGGCGGCGGCGTTGGAAGAAGGCGTGGGCGTGCTGAAACAGGGAGGGGTATGCGTGATCGATTTCCACGTCGATCCCGGCGAAGACCGCACCTCCGCTGCGTCGGTGGGTCAGCGCAAGACCTAGGTCTTGGTGAATGCCGTCTTTATGTCCGCGTTAAATACGGCACGGCAAAATCATGCGCCCTTAAACGGCTGCCGCGTATTTTGCGGTGCGGAACTGCGGGCAACCGATGCTGCTCAACATCGTCAATGGCTATGTCTGTCACAATTGCACCGATGTCGAAAACGCCAAGAAAGGTGTCGATCCCGCCCATCCGAAAAAAGATTCTGCTCCGCAATCGCCTACCAAAACTGGAATCGCGCAAAGCAATCCGGCGGTTATTCTGAGCGGCGCACTGGCCAAGACCGGTGCCGCGAAACCCGCAGGATCGGGATTGACGAACCAAGCTCCAAACGCGCCGCCGCTTGCAATCCCCGAGACCGGCGATTCTGTGAACCTGTCGATATAAGTGTCACGCGCATTCGCGCGCACTAAGACAAATCGGATGCGGAATTATCGGAGCCGGTGAGCTCCTTTCGGCGATGACGCATCTCCAGCGCCCGCATCAGTTCTTGGACGATCTGACGGGAGTTGCGTGTCGCGACCGCTGCTGCCATCCCGTCATTGAGGAAGACGACTCTGCTGTCCTGGCCGGCTGGCCCCGGCACCGAAAGGAACACGGGAATCTTCTTCTCCATGAGCGCGGCGATGTATGTGACGAACGGTTCCCACCGCACGCTCTGCAATGAGGCGACAAGCTGGAATTTCAGCCCGACCCGTTGTTCGAAATGGCTCGGTATCCCGGTTTGCGTCATGCTGACAAGAATTCCACTTCGGTCCGGGCGCCAGGCATCGTCTAAGGGAAGCTTTCGCCAGCCGCAAAACCATGTTCTGCATACGGACGGCCTCGTCTCATAAATGCCGCATCCCGATGCCGGGCTACAATGTGTGCAAAGCATACCCTCCGGCTTTTTCAATTCGGGACTCTGAATCGCCAAATGCGTGCAGCAGACGGTGCATCCGCCGCAGTCCCGGTTGGGAACGAGGCTCTCTGTCACGATTTCACCGATCAGGGCGAATGGTTCGCCTCACCAAAACCCACGCGTTACGCGCTATTTTCTGTGGTCTTTGGACGCAACGTCCCTATTCGGGCAGGTCGGAGCGCAATACTCGTGACGATGCGCTTACGCAGTTGATGAAGCCGGCCGGGAAGATTTTACGAGACGATCCCGGTTCGCTTTAACGACACGCGCCAAACCAATCGGCCTAGCGGAATGAACGCTTCGGTATCAACGCGACGTACTTTGTAAGCGTCTACCTGTTCCCCAAGCTTGGCAACCGTCTGTGGCCTTGGCCGGCTAGGGCTAGACGGGTTATCGCTGCTAAAAACTGTCGTGGTTCGGTCAAGCGGGGCCGTGACGCGAAAGGACATCAGGTCTAGAACGAGAGGCGCTCTGGATGGCTGGTGGAAATTTGGGGTCGAAAGCACCATGTTGGGAGCGTGGCGCGGCGAAGGCGCCGATCCCGAAAGGTACCGGATGCACCTCTATTGCACCGTAATTCGTACCAAATAGTCTTGCGCGCTTGATATGTTTTCCGTGTAAAATCAATGAGATAACCGCTCTGCCCGCCTCAAAATGAGGGGGAGGGGGACCAAGGACCAAAACCGATGTTCATCCAGACCGAAACCACGCCCAATCCCGCCACGTTGAAATTCCTTCCCGGGCGCGAGGTCATGGCGTCGGGCACGGTGGATTTCCCCGATGCCGAGGCCGGCAAGCGCTCGCCTTTGGCGAGCCGCCTTTTCGCCATTGCCGAGGTGGAGCGGGTGTTCTTCGGTTCGGACTTCGTCACCGTGACCAAACGCGAGAGTGATGCCATCGACTGGCGGCATCTGAAGCCGATGATCCTGGGCGCGATCATGGAGCATTTCACCCGCGGCCTTCCGCTTTTCGACAGTGAGGGTGAAGCCGAGGCCGAGCCCATCTATGAGGGCGAGGAAGGGGAGATTGTCGCCCAGATCAAGGAACTGATCGAGACGCGCGTGCGCCCGGCGGTGGCCTCGGACGGCGGCGACATCATCTTCAAAGGCTTCGATGGGGGATCGGGGACCGTGTTCCTGCATCTGCAGGGCTCATGTTCGGGCTGCCCCTCCTCGACCATCACGCTGAAGAACGGCATCGAGAACATGCTGCGCCATTACGTGCCGGAGGTTTCCGCTGTCGAGGCGGTCTAGACCCACCCGTTCAACCGCATTGACCGTCCCGCCGCTCCCTGGGAAAGCTTGCGCGCAAAGCTAAGGTCCGTTGAGGCCGTGAAATTCTATTCCCAGGTCGCCCAGGACCGCTTCCTTCTGGAGAATTTCTTTCGCGGACGCCGGGGCGGCGTGTTCCTCGATATCGGCGCCTATGATGGCGAGACCCTCAGCAACACCGCTTTCTTCGAGCGCAGCATGGGCTGGACCGGGCTCTGCGTCGAGCCGTTGCCCTCGGCCTTCGCCAAACTCACCGCCCGGCGGAAAGCGCTGTGCGAATGCGTGTGCGTCGCCGATTTCGAGGGCGAGGCGGATTTCCTCGAATCCGATACCGCCAGCCCCGACGAGATGATGCTCTCCGGCATGCCGGCGCATTTCGATCCGCGCCATGTCGCGCGGCTGGACGAGTGCGCCACCACGCGCGTCACGCGCCGCGTGCCGGTGACGAAGCTTTCCACGCTTCTGACCAAGCATCGGCTGTTCGACATCGACTATTGCTCCATCGATACGGAAGGCGCCGAACTCGCCATCCTGTCGGATTTCGATCCCGAACGATTCCGCATCAAGCTCTTCACCATCGAGAATAATTGGGACGATCCACGAATCCCCGATCTGATGGCGCAGAAGGGTTACGAGCTTTTCGCGAAGCTCGAATGGGACAATGTCTACAGGCGGCGCGACGTGAAGCCCCTGCCGCGCACCAGCGTGATCTGCGCGGTGTGGCATGGCGATCCGAACCGGCACGCATTGCTGCGCGGCCATGCCGAGAATCTGGCGCGGCAGAGCGTGCCGGTCGAACCCATCTATGTTTTCGACAATGGCGATGCGCCGCCGCCCTGGCTGGAGGCGCGCGCCATCAGCGTGAAGGAACCGCTCACCATCTATCAGGCGTGGAACGTGGCGTTGTCGCTGGTGGCCACGCCGCTTGCGATGAATCTCAATCTCGACGACCGGCTGGCGCCCGATGCGATTGGCATGCTGGAGCAGGAACTTCTGAAGAATCGCGCGGTCGCGGCGGGCGGGGATTGGAAGGTTTGTTACGCGCAGGCCGAAACCGACGATGTCGCGCCCTGCTTTCCGGTCTCTGGCGTGCCCTTCCTTCCGGCGTGGCCGCCCGCGCGCGGGAGCCTGACGCGGCTTGGCAGCGGCACCGGCGAACGCGGGACCTATGGCCCGGCCACCATCTGGCGGATGGATGCCCATGTCGGAGCGCCGCGTTATCCCTGGCGCTTACGCGACGGATCGCTCCTGCGCGCCAGTGCCGACCTCGCCTGGTGGCAGATGCTGCAGAGCAATCCCAATTTCAAAATACTCGCGATTCCCATGGTGATCGGCAATTATCACAGCCACCCCGAAGGCCAGGCCGAATTCCGTGAAGCGGACGAGCGGGCGGCCATGGCCGACCCCGGCGTATCGCTGACTTGATTTTCGCACGCCGAAACGTGCTCTAATCGGGCACGGGTAGGGGGATCATTGACCGTAGCTCATGTCTACACGGTCGCGTTCGAGGGAATCGCGGCGCGCGAAGTCGACGTGCAGGTCCATATCGGTGAGGGCGGCGCGGGGGTCTTCACTGTTGTCGGCCTCGGCGATAAGGCCATTGGCGAATCGCGCGAACGCGTGCGCGCGGCGCTGGCCGCCGTCGGGCTCGCACTGCCGTGGAAGCGGATCACGGTCAATCTGGCGCCCGCCGACCTGCCCAAGGAAGGCAGCCATTACGATCTGCCCATCGCCCTGGCCCTGCTCGCCGCCATGGGTGTCCTGCCGGTGAGCGAGATGGCGGGCTATACCGCGATGGGCGAGTTGTCGCTGGATGGCCAGATCACGGCGGTTGCGGGTGTGCTGCCCGCCGCTATCGCCGCGGCCGAGGCCGAGCGCGGCCTGATCTGCCCTGCGGCCTGCGGCGCGGAAGCCGCTTGGGCCGGCGGGGTGGAGATCATCGCGGCCCCTTCGCTGATCGCGCTCGTCAACCACATCAAGGGCGCGCAGGTGCTTGGCGTTCCCGAGGCGCGCCTGGCGGAAAGCGCGGTTTCGATTCCAGACTTGAAGGATGTGAAGGGCCAGGAGACGGCAAAGCGCGCGCTCGAAATCGCCGCGGCCGGCGGCCATAACATGCTGACGTTGTGGTCTAGTTACCCGGCAAGCTGCTTCTCGAATCAGAGTTTTTCATGAGCCGTGATCCCGCACACATCTTGCTAAGCACTAACAATTCTGAGGTGCCGCAACTTCCAAAGCGGAAGACCGGGCGCTTTATTACCGAGTTCATCGCGGTATTCTTCTGGATATACGCACTCACGAAACTCTTCATTTTTGATCTAGACATTTGGATCATCAATTTGGTTTCGCCTCAGTTCGCATCGATACTGAATTACAAACTTCCGATTATCCTCGTTGGCATATCGATAGCCATAGTGACGACGCGAAGCGCGAGACTGGGTTTAAGCGCACTCTACATCGCGTTTTATCCTTTAGTGATTTTGAGCTGGAAGATTCCGCGTTTTGTTTGGCATCAAAAAAGTTGGCTGTTAGCATTTG
>DASYEG010000157.1:0-6441 GCA_036499145.1 Micropepsaceae bacterium
CATCGGCAACCTGGTGGATGCCGACATGGCGGTGGAAAGCGCCAAACTGCAATCCTTGCAGGTCAAGCAGCAATTGGGCGTGCAAGCCCTGTCGATCGCCAATTCGGCGCCATCGATCACGCTGTCCCTGTTCCGATAAGAAAAAAATCGCGGGGCCGGCGCATGCGGGCCTCGCGATTTTCCGCCGGGATCGATGGGAATTCGATTTTGGTGGACGTCCCAATATCAAGGGAAGACGGGACGCAAGAGATCTGCGAGAGGACTATGGCCGATCCGCTCTCCTATCCGACAAAACGGGATGGGAGGATGGGTTTGAACCTAGCCCCCTCGCAGGTTTTTCTGTTTTCCGGCAAAGCCGGCGAAGCGGGAGGGGCACGTTCCGACACGTACGCTCGCGCGAATCAAAGCTTCAGATGATGTTTCAGCGCGGCCACGACACGGGCCGCATCATCGCCGGTCATGGCGGGGAAAAGCGGCAGGCTGAGGGTCGCTGCATAATAGGCATCCGCGCCCGGAAGATCGGGGATGCCGTAACGCGCGGCATAATAGGGCTGGCGGTGAACTGGGATATAATGCACTTGCGTGCCGATGTCGTCGCGGGTCAAGGCGCGCATCACATCGGCGCGGGATAATCCGAGTTTCGCGAAATCCACGCGCATCGGATAGATATGCCAAGCGGTCGACGACCGCGGATCGCGCTTCAGCGGACGGACCAGAGGCGCAAACGGCGAAAGCAATGAATCATAGGCGGCCACGAGTGCGCGCCGCGTCTCGACGAAGCGGCGGAGCTTTGCAAGCTGAGAGATTCCAAGCGCGCAATTGATGTCGCAGGTCCGGAAATTGAAGCTGGGAGCTTCCAGCTCGTAATACCAGGGATGGGGTGCGCCGTTGGCGTCGAATGCCGCGTCGGCGCGTATGAATTGTCCGGGGTCGCGGGTAATGCCGTGATTGCGGCCTTGCTTGAGTCGCGCGATCAGCTCCGGATCGTTCGCGGTGACCGCGCCGCCTTCGCCCATCGCAATGGTCTTCACCGGATGAAACGAAAAAATGGTGAGGTCGCACCAGTTGTTCGCGCCGACAGGAACAAGCGCGCCGTCGTCGCCGATCCAGGCCGTGCCCAGCGCATGTGCGGCGTCTTCCACGATTTTGGCGCCACGCGCACGTGCAAGATCTGCAATGGCGCCCATGTCGCAGCTCTGCCCGGCATAGTGCACGGGGAATATGGCGTCGGCGCGCCCGCCGGGACAGCGCGCCAGGGCGCTTTCCAGATCGCGCGCGCGCATCAATCCGGATTCGGGATCGACGTCGCTAAAAACGATGTCCGCCCCCAGAAGATGGGGCGCGCTCGCCGTGGCGAGGAAGGTAATGGCTGGAACCACGGCCGTGTGGCCTTTGCCGAGACCAAGGGCGCGGCCCGCCAGATAAAGCGCGGACGTGCCGTTGGAGCATGCGACAGCGGCTCGCGCGCCGGTGGCGCTTGCCAAATGTTGCTCGAAGCGTTCGACCAATGGACCGGTGGTGAGGTATTCACCGCGAAGTGCGGCGGTCACCGCCTCGATGTCATCGTCTTCGATGCACTGACGCCCATAGGGCAGAAAGCGATGGACGCTTGCAGGCGAAGCGGAATATTCGGACGCCGCAAACGCGGGTGCTGCTGCGCTCGTCCTGGACATCAAAGGAAGGCTTGCGCGAGCAGTGCCTGAAGCCCGCGCGCGTCGAGCCGCTCGGGATTGCTGTCGCTCGAATATTGAAAGCCCTCTTCCACCGGCTTGCCGCCGCGATTGAGATAGGCTTCGCGCGCCGCTGCCGCAAAGCTTGCCAGGATGATGTAGCGGTCGTCGATTTCGACGGTCCAGCGCGAATCGTCGGCCGGGATCATGGTCTCGTGCAGCTTCTCGCCGGGCCGCACGCCGACATTGTGCTGTGCGAGCTTAGGACCGAGCAGGGAGGCGAGATCGACAATGGTCGTGGAGGGAATCTTGGGAACGAAGATCTCGCCGCCGCGCATCATCTCCGTGCTCGACAAGACGAAATTCACCCCTTGCGTCAGCGTGATCCAGAAGCGTGTCATGCGTTCGTCGGTGATGGGAAGCGAGGCCGCGCCATCTTCCGCCAATTTGCGGAAAAACGGCACCACGCTGCCGCGCGAGCCGAACACATTGCCATAGCGCACCACAGCGAAACGCGTCCCTTCGGCGCCCGCCAGATTGTTAGCGGCGACGAAGATCTTGTCGGACGCAAGCTTGGAAGCGCCGTAGAGATTAACCGGATTGGCGGCCTTGTCGGTCGAAAGCGCGATCACCTTCTTCACATTGCGGTGGAGCGCGGCATAGACGAGGTTCTCTGCGCCGAACACGTTGGTACGGATACACTCGAACGGATTGTATTCCGCGGTCGGCACCTGTTTCAGCGCCGCGGCATGGACCACATAGTCCACGTCGCGCAGAGCGAGTTCGAGACGGTCGCGGTCTCGGACATCACCGATAAAAAACCGCAGGAAAGGATATTTCTCGGCCGGGAACGCCTGCGCCATCTCGAATTGCTTGAGCTCGTCGCGCGAGAAAATGATGAGACGGCGGGGCTTGTAGCGCTCGACAACGGTCTTCAGGAAGTGCTTCCCGAACGAACCCGTGCCGCCGGTGACCAGCACGGATTTGTCGTTCAGATCGAGCCAGGGCTGGCTGAAATCGCGCAACGTGCTCGCCGGTTGGGCGATGGGAGCCGCTGTGTTGTCCTGAAATGCGAGGGCAGGTTTGGCCATGCGGGCTTCGTCCTTCGAAGATGGTGGACGAATGGTGCACCGAATTAGTTAGGGAAGCGTTTGCGTGACCCCTAAAATTGAAAACCGAACCCTGCGCGGCCCCGGCAAATAAGGAGCCGGCCGGCGGGTATCGTCCAATTCCAGCATCGAAAGCGCCAATTGGCAGAATAGGCTGCCGCCCATCTGTCTGTGGGTGAGAAGTCCCAGCAGAGGCGCGATCTCGCGTTCGACCTCCACGCGGACTGTGCGTTTGCCATCGGAGAGTTCCGCCCAACCCTCGGTCATGCCGAGCCCGCAGCTCGCCGAGACCAGGAAGGACACCGGCGCCCCATGATCGATTTGGGTGCCGGAAAGCGCGAAGCGTTCGGGCGCGAAACCGCCATTATGCGTGGTGAGCGCGAGGCTTTGCCAATCGAAAGCCTCCGGCAAAAGCGTGATATGGCCGAGCCGGAGCGCGCCCTTACGCCATTCGGACCAGTGGAACGTCATGTCGAAACCGATTCTGGGTTCGTTTGCGGACACGCGCAGCGTTTTCTCGATCGGTCCGAGTGGCGTCTGGATTCGGCCGCAGACCAGCACATCGCCGTCTTCGTGCCAAAGCTCGGTCTCGGCCCAATCGAGATCGGTGATCTTGGGTTCGCCGGGTTCCTCGAAGACACAGTCGCCGGTGTACCAATCGGCCTGCAGCGCGATGTCGTCGAAATGGCCGTGCGGTAGCCCGCCGATGATGGGTGCATCGCCGTCGAAAGCCACGCGCGCAATCGCCAGGCCGCGGCGGCGGTCGAGCCGCACGCGGACAGAACGCGTTTCGATATCGATGAAGCGCCGCTCGACCCCGGTGATCCGCGCAGCGCATTCCGGAGGATGGGCCTTTGGAGGGGACAATGTGGGTGACGTCCCCAGCCTCGCCTCCATCGCCGAAAGCTCGGCGCAATAGGCATCCCAGCGCGCCTGCGTGATGTGGGTGCGAAAATCGCTCGCCCACAAGCGGCAAAGCGTTTTCCAATCCGTCTCCGGTGCATGGCCACGCAAGAGCGCGGCATGAATTCGCTGGCAGGCGGCATTGATGGCAATATCGTCGCGACCCGTCACCGCCCAGCGCGTGAGATTGTATTTGCGCTGTTTTTTCACCGGCACGGGGCAGGCGGCGGTTTCCAGGCGCAACGGCTCGGCGCCGGGATTTTTCATGGCCGTAAGAGCTCCGGAGGGTGTGACCAACCGCATTCCCCTCTCCGATGACAACGCGGAAAAGGCGGCGCCGAGACGTGTCCACTCGCCGTCTTCCAGGCGTTCTTCGGTCCGATAGCGGCCTGGACGGAAACCGAAAATCTCGCCATCGCTCGCATAGACGCAGAGCGCGCGAGGAGAAGCTCCCTGCTGTGCCAGAACAAAATCGAGATAGTCCTCGAACTCCATATCGCCATGCGCATAACGCTGCAGTTTCTGGAAGGCGACGGTGTTGGTCCACAGAAGTCCAATAGTGCGCCCGTCCGCGCCCCTCGCGGTTTGCGGCAGGTAGCGCGATTCCGCGCTCCATTCGGGATGCTGTGCGGCGGGATTGTCCCAATCCATCAGCAATGCCTTGTAGCCGGCATCGAGATAATGGCCGACCAGCCCGCCCGCATAAGCCTGCTCATTGACGAGGGCGAGTGTCGGAGACGTGCCGAGCAGCTGGCGGTAGACCGCATTGCCGATTCCCAGATTTTTCGCCACCAGCGTCGCGGGCGCCAGCGGCCCGATCAATTGCGCATAACCGGACCCGATCAGCTCGGCCTTTCCATCGGCGATCAGATCGCCCAAGCGTCGGATCCAGGCAGGATCGCGCATCTCGATTTGCTCCAGCGTATAGCCGGAGGCCTCGATCCCGATGGGGCCGTGGGCCGCGCAGAGCGCGAGCAGCGGCCAGTAGCAGCGTTCGATGACGGCGGCGCGGTCGCTTTCCTCGATGGAAGAAAAAGCGAGGTTCAGATGGAACAGCGCAAAAAGATTCAGCCTCGCAAGTTCCGGAACCGGCGGCGCGATCGGCTGACGCTGCGCGGCGGTCCTCATTGGGTTTCGATCTCGATGGCCGCAACACCGGCATGCGCGGCGGCGAGGGCGGCGGCGTGCGTCGTTCCGGTCGCCAGCACCATGGCGGCGGAGGGGCGCTTGTCGCCCGCCGGAGGAATGATGTCGCCGGGTCTCGCCGTGACAATGATCCCGGCAATTCCCGGAAGGTTTTTGGCGGTATCGGCCCCGCGTATTGCGATCACCCGGCCGGCTTTCGGGAACGCATAGCGCTGGATCACCGGCTGTTGCCGGGAAGGCTCCAATTCCGCAGCCGCGATGGTTTCACCCAGTGCCACGCGAATAGCGCAGCCGATGAAATCCACGCCCGTGTTGAGCGGAATCTCGAGCGTGCAGAAGAATCCACCGGAGAGACGCGCCGCCAGCTCGATGACATAGGGCTGGCCCCGATGGACGACGACATCGCCTTTCACGGTTCCGTCGGTGACGCCAAGAACCGTTGCGGCGCCCGCGATCACGTCCTTCACCTTTTGCTGAATGTCTTGCGGCAGATGGCTCGGCAGGTCGCCGCCGTTCTCGGTGAAGAATGGCGCATGCACTTCCAGCAGCTCGTAATTGCGGTCGGCAAATCCCGGCGTATGGCAGCGCCCGCGCGTGACGATCGACTCGGTCGATATCTGCGGTCCGTCGAGATAGGCTTCCACCATCACGCGCCCCGTCGGAGAGTGCTTCTGCGCGAGCGCAAAGGCGCCAGCGATATCGGGAGAGCGCGAAAGACGCTGCACACCGCGGCTGCCGCGACTGTCCACCGGCTTGATGACGAGATCGGCCCCGCGCTCGGCGACGATGGCGGCGAGTTCGGCCGCGCTTGCAACGGCAGCAAACCATGGCACGGGCACGCCGCACTCCTTGAAGCGGCGCTTCATGGCGAGCTTGTCGCAAGCGAGCTTCGCGGTGGCGACGGAGATGCCCGGCAGTTTCAGTTTTCCGGCGATTCGCGCCGCGGTGACGGGGGCATCCGCCGCCACGCATAGAACGCCATCGATGGGGCGCTGTTCGCGGACATAGCGTTCGACGGCTTGAAGCGTCTCTTCCGCGCCGTAGACATCGGCGATGATCCGGTCGTGCGCATGGGCAAAGCCCGGCGCGTCGGCGGCGATATCGGAGACGACGACATGAAGCCCCATGTCGCGCGCGCGCTTGATGGCGTCGACCGCTTCGATGCCGCCGGAGATGATGAGCAGAGTCCTGGTCATTGGAAGTAAAGCCCACCATTGACGTTGAGGGTGTGGCCGGTGATGTAGCCGGCCGCTTCGGAGCAGAGGAAAACCACCGCCGCGGCGACGTCTTCGGGCGTGCCGACGCGGCCGGCCGGAATCTGCGCGGCTTTGGCGCGTCCCGCTTTGGCGCGCAGTTCCTTCTCCGTCATGTCGGTGGCGATGAGGCCCGGCGAGACGGCGTTCGCGGTGATGCCGTCGCGCGAATGGAGCTTCGCGAGCGAATGGGTGAAATTGATCAGTCCGGCTTTGGCTGCGGCGTAATGCACTTGACGCATGCCGCCCCATTGGCCGCCGATGGAAACGATATTGACGATGCGTCCCCAACCTTTGTGTGTCATGGCGGGCAACGTCTCCTGCGCGATCGCGAAAGGCCCGCGCAGATTGGTTTCCATC
>DASYEG010000158.1:0-2203 GCA_036499145.1 Micropepsaceae bacterium
TGGAGCGGGCGAGGCGATTCGAACGCCCGACCCTAACCTTGGCAAGGTTATGCTCTACCCCTGAGCTACGCCCGCGCTCCAAGCAAGGGTGGGGTTATTGCGCAGCCCGCCATAAGTTTCAATAGCCGCGGGGCGGCGGCGCTCGTGGCCATTCCAACGATGCTACAATGGCTTGGCTTTTTCCCATCAAGCACCCATGTTGAGGGCGAAAATCACCCAAGGGCATATCATGGCTTCGCTTATCGACCCGACCGGCCGGCCGCTGAAAATGAGCCGGGACAATGCCCCGGCTAAAGCCGCGCCCGGTGATGCCGCGGCTCCGGCGGTGGCCGGCTCCCCTATCAAGGACGCAACCCTCGCGAGTTTCGCGGCCGATGTGCTCGATGCCTCGATGGACGTCCCTGTCATCGTGGATTTCTGGGCGCCCTGGTGCGGGCCCTGCAAGCAATTGGGTCCTACGCTGGAACGCCTGGTGGCCGAAACCAAGGGTGCTGTGCGCCTCGTCAAGGTGAATATCGACGAGAACCCTGAAATCGCGCAGCAATTGCGCATCCAGTCGATTCCGACGGTCTATGCCTTCAGGAACGGCCAGCCGGTCGACGGCTTCATGGGCGCCATCCCCGATAGTCAGCTTGCGCAATTCGTTCAAGGTCTGATCGGCCCGGGCGGCGGCGAAGCGGCAGCCGCGGTCGAGGGCACGCTTGCGCTCGCGGCGGATGCGCTCGCCAAGCACGATCTCACGGCGGCCGCTCAGATCTTCGGTCAGGTTCTGCAGGAAGATCCCGGCCACCCCAAAGCCGTGGCGGGATTGGCGCGCTGCTATCTCGAAAGCGGTGATCTCGAACGCGCCAAGAAGACGCTCGGGCTGGTGCGCCCCGATGGTGCATCCGACGAATCGATCCGCGCGGTGGAAGCCGAACTCGCGCTCAAGGAACGCGCAGCCTCGGCCGGGGAGCTCGAACCTTTGCGCGCCAGAATCGCCGCCGATCCGGCCGACCTGCAGGCGCGCTTCGATCTGGCGCTCGGCCTCGATGCCAAAGGCGCACGCGAGGAGGCGATCGACGAGCTTCTGGAGATCATGCGGCGCAATCGAAAATGGAACGACGATGCGGCGCGCAAGCAATTGGTGACGCTGTTCGATGCGATGGGGCCCGCCGACCCGCGAACCATCGCCGCGCGGCGGCGGCTGTCGTCCTTGCTGTTCTCCTGATTTTTCCCGATGCCCGCGCTGCGCCGCTACCGCACGCTCTCCGATCTTCCGGCGGTCATTCCGGTGTTTCCGTTGACGGGCGTGATCCTGCTGCCGCGCACCAAGCTGCCGCTGAACATTTTCGAGCCCCGCTATCTCGCACTCGTCGATGACGCCATGGATCACTATCGCCTGATCGGCATGATCCAGCCACGCAACGCGGGTATGGAGCCGGCCAAAAATCCGCCGCTCACCGATGTGGGTTGCGTCGGACGCATCACCGAATACAGCGAGACCGACGACGGCCGCTATCTGATCGCGCTGACGGGGATCGCGCGCTTTCAGGTGTCCGGCGAGCGCGAGGCGCATACGCCGTTTCGCCAAATCGCCGCGGATTATACTTTGTTTGCCGGCGATCTTCTGTCTACGGAAGATCCTCCCGTGCCGCGCGCGCGTCTGCTTGGCGCGCTTAAGCCCTATCTTTCGGACCGCGCCATGCAAACCGATTGGAAATCGATCGAAGAAGCTCCGGCCGAAACGCTGGTGAACGCGCTGTGCATGCTCTGCCCCTTCGAGCCCAGCGAGAAACAGGCATTGCTCGAAGCACCCGGCCTGAAGGAACGTGTCGATGCGCTGATCACTCTTCTGGAGATCGCCAACGCCTCGGCGATGCCGTCGGGCGGCTCTCCCTCCATCAATTGAGGTTTTCATTCATGGATGTCGATCCTAAACTGCTGGAAATCCTGGTTTGTCCGCAGACCAAGGGACCGCTCATCTATGATCGCGAGCGTCAGGAATTGATCAGCAAAAAGGCGGGGCTTGCCTTTCCCGTCCGCGATGGCATTCCCGTGATGCTGGCCGAAGAAGCCCGCGCACTTTCCGAGAGCGAACAGAATTGAGTGCGGCACCCGCGCCCTGGCCGGTGGAACTGAGACTGAACGCCGCCAAGGATGTTCTGACGATCCGCTTCGACAATGGCGAGGCGTTCGACTTGGCGGCGGAATATCTGCGCGT
>DASYEG010000159.1:0-6823 GCA_036499145.1 Micropepsaceae bacterium
TCCCATGCCGCCCATGATCTGGAGCGCCTCGTTGGAGACTTCCCAACCCGCGAGGTTGCAGGCGAGCTTTGCGGCAGCGGCATCATAAGCCGACGGAAGACCGTCTTTCGCATTGGCGATGGCGCGATAAAGCAGCAATTGCGCCGCGTCGAGTTTGATCGCGCTTTCCGCGAACTTCCATTGCAGGCCCTGGAATTCGCACAGCAACCGGCCGAATTGTCTGCGTATCAACGCGTAATCGCGGGCAGCATTGAACGCATGGCGCCCCAACGCGAGTGCGCGCGCCGCGTTGCCGAGACGTTCGACGTTGAATCCGGCGATCTGCTTTTTGAAACCGCCTTCGCCAAGCAGCATGTTCTCGGCGGGAATCCGGCAATTGTCGAAATACAGCGGTGCCCATTGCTCGCCGCTCATGAAACTCGAGGGCTCGCCGATCGCAAAGCCGGCCGTGCCGCGCTCCACCAGGACCGAACCGATGCCCCCGACGCCGGGCCCATAGCGAACATAGATCAGGAACAGGCCAGCCTCGGTGCTGTGGGTCGTGAAAATCTTGCCGCCATTGATGACGAATGCATCGCCATCGCGTTTCGCGGACGTGTGCAGATCGGTGACGGCGGACCCCGCATCGGGCTCGGTCATACCGAGGCTGATGAGCTTTCGCCCCGCCAACAGATCGGGAAGGAAGCGCGCCTTCTGTTCGGGCGATGCATATTCGGCAAAGGTACGGATCGGACCGAAATTTCCGGCCTGCACGATGTCCGCGCTTTTCGGACATACCAGCGCGACTTCTTGAATCGCAATCACGGCATCCATCAGCGTGCCGCCGATTCCGCCGTCCTGTTCCGGGATTGTGATTCCCATGAGGCCCTGCTCCGCCAGCAGCCGGGCGATATCCCAAGGATAGGCGTTGCTATGCGCACGCGCGAGCGCGCCGTCCGCCAGTTTCGCCACAGCGAAGCGCCGCACGGATTCTGCGAACACGTTCTGCTCATCGGATCGTTCAAATTCCATCGGCCCATCGCCCCCGAGCGATCACCGCGAAACTAGCTGGCCGGAAGCTCCGGTGCAAAAGCTCAATGCAGATCGACATGCGGTAGGGAGTCGAGCCGCCACAGATGCTCGAGCAAAATTGCCGCCTTGGATTCGCCAATGACGGGAATCGCGAGTTCCCGATATTTCTCCTCCAACTCGTAATCCGTCAGTGGCAGTTCCGGATCGCCTTTGCGGGTGGGCTGCAGAAATTGTTCGCGGCGGCCATCGCGGGTTTCGATGCCAACACGCGCCGCGCGGCGGCCGGGAAAACCGGCATCGATATCGCCATCGCGTTTCAGCGCGATCCGCTCCATCAGATCGCACGTCATGGGATCGGCAATCCGCTCCGCATCGAAGGCCGCCAATCTGACGCTGCCATGAACAAGCGCCGTCGCCACGACATAGGGAATGCTGAAACGCGCTTCACCCGGCGTCATCGGCCGTGGATTTCCCGCCACCTGCAAGGCTTCGCCATAGGTCTCGACAGTTACCCATGCGATATCGCGGGCTGCGACGCCCAGCTTCCTTTGAAGCTCCAGTGCGCCGTCAATAGCCGCGAACGCATGACCGCAACAGGCGTGGTTCTTGAATGTCACCTTCGCGATATGAAACTCGTGTCCGAGATTCGCCAGGGCTGCGTTCCAATCCGGATCGCCTCCCATGGCGCGGCCAAACCCCACGTCCCCTTCGAGAACGTCAAGAGACCCGGTCACGCCTTCGCGCGCGGCCAGCGCCGCGAGCAGACCGCCTTCGGCGGCACGGCCGGCATGGAGGGGCTTCGACATGGAGCCGGTACGGAATGCTTGCTGCAGACCGGCGGCAAATGTCGCGGCATTGGCAAGGGCGTGGGCAAAGCGTTCTGGGTCCAATCCGTAAATCACTGCCGCGGCGGCGGCGGCGCCAAAAGTGCCGATGGTTCCGGTGTTGTGCCAAAACCGATAGTGCGCACGCCCCATCGCCACGCCGATACGCGTTGAGATTTCATAGCCGGCGATCACCCCCTTGAGGAATGTCGCGCCGTTCGACCCCTGTTCTTGAGTGGCTGCGAGCACAGCCGCGATTATGGGCGCGCCGGGATGGTAGATGGCCTCACGGAAGATATCGTCCACTTCGGCTGTATGGGCCGCAGTCCCGTTGATCAGGGCTGCCGCGCGCGGGGTGGCACGGCGCCCCAACGCTAGCTTCGAGGTGCCGCGGTCGAGTTCGCCTGCGAGCGCGCGCTCTAGAAAGATGGCTGGCGCGGAAATAGCGCCGGGCAACAAGGCCGCATACCAATCGATGACGGCGCGCTTGGCATGATGGACGATTTGCCCCGGAACCTGCCGTTTCTCGAAATCGGCAGCGAACTCAGCCAAAGTTTGAACGATCGTCATTCCACTCTCGCTAGAAGAGGGCAGCTTTCGCCGGAAGAAGGGACTTGCGCTTTCACATAGGACATCGAAGCCGGCAAGCACAGAGCCGGAACGAACATTGTCCGAATCAGTAACCGGATTTTGCGTCGCGATTTGTTCACGCCCAATACTTGCGATCTTTCATGGGCATTCGAGCTAATCCTTGTAGCCCCGCGCAGTACAAGTGGGCTGCATTATTAACTTCCGATTAACCGACTCAACCAATGCTACAGGTGCAATGCGAATCGGCAGTGGCAGTGGCGAACGCTTCCCGGACGATAATTGATTGCGGCGGCGAAGATGCAACGCATTGCGCCTCAACGCGAAGGGATGAACCATTATTGGCAGACGCGGCCCGGCTCAGAGCGCGGGCACAGCGTTACGCTTCTCTGGCCGAAACGCTGTGCGACCCGCACATGGTTCTGGTCGTAAGGGAATGTGTCCGAGAACTCGAGGCAGAGGCAACGGCGCAAGAAAGAATGTCCCACGAGATCTGCGCATTGGTGCGGTGACCGCGCAGCATGACGCAAATGGAAACTATTTTCCGTCAAAAATGCGCAGGCGGCCGATCCACCACCGATTGCCCGGGAAGACCTGACCGCCTAGCGCCTGCCCCCTCATTGAGAGGCTCGCACACCCTCGCCCCCGACAGATGCGCATGGAACTTTTGCCCGAAGCACGACGGCTTGCAATCGGAATTCGCGTGATCGGCGATTCGGCTGCGTGATTGTGGAGGAAAAGCCACACTGTTGCGCGCCCAATCATGGCAGACGAAAATGCTTCGACAGTTTAAGACCCTGGCGCTGGTAATTCGAACCGAGGACTTGACCGTAAACCTGCGGCGGCGTGTCCGTTAATCGTTCGAACACGAGCCGTCCGATGGTCTGTCCATGCTCCAGCACGAACGGCACCTCGCGCGAACGCACTTCCAGCACCGCGCGCGCACCGCGCCCATGCCCGCTTTCGTGCCCGAAGCCCGGATCGAAGAAACCGGCATAGTGCACGCGAAACTCGCCGACCAGCGGATTGAACGGCATCATCTCGGCTGCATAATCGGGCGGAATGGAAATCGCCTCCCGCGACGCGAGAATATAGAACTCGTCCGGGTCCAGGATAATGCTGGTGCCTTTGCGTGCATAGATCGGATCCCAGAAATCGAGCGGATCGTGGGCGCCGCGCACGTCGATATCGATGACGCCCGCATGGCGCCGCGCGCGCCAGCCGACTTGGCGCGTCAGGGTTTCGCCGCGAAGATCGACCGAGAGCGCAAGTCCGCCTTCGATATCGGCGGGCCCATCGACCAAGCCCACCTCCTCATGAAGGCGCTTTAATTGGGTGTCGCTGAATTGCGGCGAGCCATGGCGCAACCGCAGCTGATTCAGCCGCGATCCCTTGCGGACCAGAAGGGGGAAGGTGCGCGGTGATATCTCGGCATAAAGCGGGCCATGATAGCCCTCCTCGACCCGGTCGAAGGCTTGCGCGTGATCGGTGATCAGCCGCGTGAAGACATCCAGCCGCCCGGTGGAGCTTTTCGGATTCGCCACGCCCGACACCCGGAACGACAGCTCCAGCCGCTCCAGCAGAGGCACGAGGTAGACGCAACCGGTCTCCAGCACCGCACCCGGTCTCAGATCGATTTCGTGGATCGCCAGTTCGGACAGTTTGTCGGCGATGCGCGCATCCCGTCCGGGCAGGAAGCTTGCCCGGATGCGATAGGCATTGGCCCCGAGCCTCAGATCCAGGCTGGCCGGCTGGATTTGCTCCTCAATGACCTCCTCCGCCGCCAGCACTTCGCGCCGGCCGCGGATCAGACGGCGCAGCACATGAGAGGGAAGGATCCCCGTCGAATATTTGCCATAGGGATTGTCCCCGCCGCCCCTCTCGCCAGCGAGCTCATCGAAGGGAAAGCCGGTCGGATCACTCACATTCTTGCCCATGCCGTGTGATTAGCCGGAGTCGCACGCGCGGAGTAGCGGGGCGAAACTCCTATCCAAAGATATTTCATCCCGCCATACCCGAACGGACGCTCAGCGCGCGGGGGCCCGCTGGGCCTGCTCGATGCTCCAGCCGGCGGCTTCCCCGACGGATTGCGCCGCTATTTCCTGCCCGCTCGGCAGCGTGAGCACGCCCTGGCCGGGGAATTCGCCTTCGAAGTGCGCGCCATCGCCGAAAACGATGCGGCCGTGCCCCGAAAGCTGGCCATTCTTGAAATGGCCTTCGTCGCGTCCGACCGGCTGGCCATCGACATACCAGGAGAGCGTGCCCTCTCCGCTCAGCAGGCCCTGTTCGCAGGTCCCCGTCCAGGTGATGGTCTCACCGGTTTCCGGGTCCGGATTGGCGGCCCAGCAATTCTTCGCCGCGTCCTTGATCCAATGCGGGTCGCTCCCGGAAAGATCGGGAGCCGCTTGCGCAGCCGTGCCGCACATCCAAACCAGGACGAGAGCGCCGATCGCTTCACGCAAATGTCTCATCGGCAAACCTCGTGCAAGGAAAGCGGCAGCATCGAAACGCGAGTATGGCACTGGGCAGCCGGGGTCCCAAACGCGCAGGCCCCCTCCCCCCTCAAAACTGCCGGCCGGCCGCAAATTTCTGCGCGCTTTGCTTGGGTTCTTGGCCGAACCGGACGTGATTTTTTCGGTGCAATAGCGGTGCAATTGGGTGCATTTGCCGGCCGCATGATTTCCTCGAAGAATTTCTAGCCCGAAGTATACGGCCATCCGGCGATGGAGGGGATAAGTCAAATGCCTCGGCATCGGATAGTGTCAGGCGCCGTGCGTCCGGTTTCGTACATTAAGGCGGCCCGACTTTTCACAGAATGTGCCGAAGCCACGTTCGGGCAAAGCTGTGAGGCATTTATCTCTTAGCGTTTGGGTTCGCATCGGCCGGCGGGCACTCGCCATGATTTCTGTTCCATACAAGATCGTGTGGATCGCGAGCATGCCGCGCTCGGCTTCGATGTGGGCCTTCAATGTCGCGCGCGCGCTCCTGCGCGAGGCCGGCTTCAGCGTCTTTCCCGACACCCTTCCCAAAAGCGACGAAAGCATGGTGGCCGAGGCGCGCAAGGGAATGAGAGACACCTCGCCGAACAATGTCTGGTGCCTGAAGGTCCACAGCGGCTTGCGCAATGCTTCGCCATCCAACCGCTTCATCAGTACGTTCCGCGATCCACGCGATGCCGTCGTGTCGTTCATGCGCTTCATGCGCTATGATTTCGACACCGCTCTTTCGGCAGCCACCATCTGGACCCAACTCTGCGATCATTACCGGGCGTTTCCACCGGACCGGTCGCTGTGTCTCGACTATGACAGGATCATCGCCAATCCTTCAGGCGTCGCGGGACGGATCAGCTATTTTCTCAAGCTCGATTTGGCGGGGAGCGAAATCGCCCAGGCAATCGCGGAGTTCGAACGCGAAAAGATACGCCGGCGTACGGAATCCTTGCGCGCCGAAGCGGAGCGGGGACCGGCGGCGGGCGATGTGGATGTCGCCGAAGCCCTGATCCTGAACGCGGACGGCACCATGCGTTTCTGGGATCCGCACACCGGCTTTCAATCCGATCACATCTCGGATTACCGCGACGGCGATTGGCGCATCCTGTTGAGCGAAGACGAGAAACGGCGCCTCGATCAGGCCATCGGCGATTGGCTGACACAGCATGGCTATGACCGGCGTCTCAGCGCGTAAGGCGGGTTATGGGTGAAGGCGGTTCAATTCCATCGGGCCTTGCTTTAGTGTAGGTCTTGGCCCCGCTTCTTCCGAAGCTCGCAAGCGTGCATTCTCAAATCCCTGCGAATTTCGCAAAAATCGCAAACCTGTTCCTGGAGATTGCCAATATGACGCTGTTTCGCACTGTCCCCGTGGCGAGTGGCCTCCTGATGGGTGGCCTCGCCTTCGCGCTCTCAAACGGTGCGGCTCAAGCGGCCCAAAACACGCAGGCCGGCAAGCCTATGCAGACCCTACAAATGCCGGCCATGCCGGAACCGGCCCGCGTTACGCTGAACCCCAAAACCACAGCTTTACTGGTGCTCGACTATGTCGAGGACATCTGCAACTCCCAGCCGAAATGCAAGGGCCAGATGTTGCCCGCCATGACCCCATTCATGGAGCGGGCCCGCAAAGCCGGCTTGACCGTGGCATACGGCACCCGCGCGCAGAACATGACCAAATGGCTGCCCGAGGTCGCGCCGGCCGCGGGCGACATCAAGATCGTGAACACGGGCCAGGACAGATTCTACAACACCGATCTCGACAAGGCGCTGAAGGCCAAGGGCATCACGACGATCATCATGGCCGGCTGGAAAATCAGCGGCTCGATGACCTACACCGCGGTCGGCGCGATGATCCGCGATTACACCGTCGTCATCCCGGTGGATACGACCACGGCCACCACCGACTATGAG
>DASYEG010000160.1:0-7063 GCA_036499145.1 Micropepsaceae bacterium
CATCACCAATCATGTTGGCGGCACGATCACGAGCGATCAACGCGCGATCACCGTAGACGACTCAAATCTCGGCAATGCGTTCGCGGCCGTCACGATCAGCAATGAGGGCACCATAAGCGGGGCCAACGGAGAGGCGATCAGTATCACGAGTACCTTTGCCAACACGCTCACCAACAAAGGCACCATAAACGGCACCGTTGCCATGGGTGCTGGCGCCGATACGGTCAATCTCTACACAGGCTCGTCGAGCGGTGCGATCGACGGCGGTGCAGGCGCCGACACGCTTCATCTTGCGGGAACCGGCAAGGGCACGCTCGGCGCGGTGAGCAATATCGAAACGCTTAAAGTCGATGCCGGCCATTGGGTGGTAAGCAATGCGCAAAGTTACACATCGGGCGGCGCCATCGCCGTCGGTGCGACGCTTCAGGTGGATCATACGACGGCCAGTTTTGGGGGCACGTTCATCGTCAGCGGCGGTTTGACCAGCGATCCCGCGACCCTCAAATTCAACGATCTATCGGTCGACCCAACCGGATACATCAACGCCGAAGGGGGCGATCTCTATCAACTCGCCAGCAGTTTTCTCAACCACAGCACCCAGAATGCGCTGTGGGATACCACAACGGCACTCTTGGAGTTCACCGGGCTCGCCGGAACGAGCCATGATCTTCTCCTCACGGGTGCCGATCGCGGCGGGTTCTGGGGCGGATATGCGCAGAATTTCGCCTGGGGCGAATTGTCGATCGATGACGGCAACGAACTTGTCCTCGACAGCGGCGCGCCAGGCGGCGGCGCGTTCTATGTCGGGTCTCTGATCGGTGTGTTGTTTACAGGAGACAGCGTCACGAACATCGTCGGCAATGGCTTCAACATCTATTACGATCCATCCGCGGCGGGCAATGCGTATCTCGGCGGTGGCACCTACCGCTTGCTCGACGGTGGCGTCCTGATGGCCGCGGTGCCCGAGCCGAGGAGCATTGCACTCGTTCTTTCTGGTCTGGGTGTTCTGGCCCTCAGGCGGCGGCGCCGCAAAAGCAAGGCGATCGCGTCATGATGCGTCCGCTTTCGAAAGAGCATCCAGCACCGCATCGATCGGAAGCAGCACGCAGGAATGGCGATTGCGAAAACGCGCCGCTCCGGTGAGCGTCGAATAGTCCGCGAACGGGATGGGCGGCACGGCGCCCTCGCGCAGCATCGCCGTCACCTGCGCGCGCAAAGTCCGCACTGCACTGGCATCGGCGCCCGCGAGATGCGACCCCAGGATCGATGCGGAGGCTTGCGCCAACACACAGGCCTGCGTCTCATGTGCCATGGCGGCGATGCGTCCCGCATCGTCCAAGCGAAGCGTCACCGAGATGCGGTCGCCGCAGGTCGGATTATGCGCGTGACCCTCCGCGCTGTTGGGAAGCAGGCGCCCGGCGCCGGTTGCATTCGCCGCCAGCCGCAGCAGGTCCTTGGCGTAAAGCGGATCGCTCATACCGTGGCGGAATCCGCCGCCCGCAAAGCCGCAAGCGCTTCGGGCGTGTCGATGTCCCGCAGCACGGCCCCGGCCGCTTCGATCTCGCAGACCACGTCCTCGTGCTTCGACAGCACGCGCTTGGCGCCTTCATCGCCGCTGAGCGCCGCAATCTCGGGAAAGAAAGCGCGCGACCACAGGACCGGGTTGCCGCGTCTATGATCATGAACGGCGATGCAAATGGCACGATTGTCCGCGGGCGAGAACGCCGCGACCATGCGGTTCATGAGATTCGAATCCACTTCGGGCATGTCGCCCAGAAGCACGAGTACGCCGTCGGCCGTGTCCGGCACCGCGGCAATCCCCGTCTTGAGCGAGGCGCTGAGCCCATCGCGGAAATCGCGATTGTGCGCGAAGCGGACGTCGAGCCCTTTGAGTGCGGCCTCGATTTTCTGCGCATCGTTCCCGGTGACGACAATGACGGGGCGCGCATCGCTGTTCAGCGCAGCCTCTACCGTCCAGCGTAACAGCGGCTTGCCACGCCATTCCTGGAGCAATTTGTTCGATCCCATCCGCGAGGACAATCCCGCCGCGAGCACAAGTCCCGCGATGCGCGGTGCCCGCAATGCGGGACGCTCGGCATCGCGCGGTTGCGGGCGGGTGGATATTTCTTGCAGCAGTCCGCCGACGCCCATGCGCATGATGTCGCTGCTCGTGAGCGTGAGACCCGCAAAAAGACGCTGCAGGACGAAATCGAAGCCATTGACCTTGGGCGAACGCGCACAGCTCGGAAGGCCAATCACCGTGCGGCCACGCAAATCGCCGAGGAGCAGCAAATTGCCCGGATCGACTGGCATGCCGAAATGCAAAACCGTGCCGTCCGCGGCGATAATCCCGGCGGGTATCACATCGCGTCGGTCCGTGATGGCCGAGGCACCGAAAACAAAAAGCAGCTCTGCCCCCGCGGCTTCGGCCGCGCACAATGCGTCCGACACGGATTGCGCGTCATGAGGAATGCGCCGCTCGAAGATCAGACGGCCTCCTAAAGGCATCAAGCGCGCCTCCAGCGCGGTTCTGTTCTTGTCGAGCAATATTGGCTTTTGACCGGGCAGTTGGGTCGAAATCAGCGCCACGCGCATCGGTTTGAATTGCGCCACGCGGATCGATGTGGCGCGCGCGGCTGCCACGGCGGCGGCGACAGCCCATTGCGGCGCTGCATACGGAATGATCTTGATCGTGGCAAGCATCTCGCCGGGTGCAACCACCGCATAAGGGGCAAGGGTCGCCACCGTGACGGCTTCATCGATCAAATTGACCGCATCGATGGCTTCGGCATCGATCATCACGATTCCCGATTGCTCCGCATAAAGATTTGTCCGCCCGGTAAAAGCGGCGCTAAGCCTCGTGCCGGCGCCGGCGAAGGCCCGTGCGACGCTGGTCGCGGCGACATCTTCGGGCACGTCTCCCGGTTCGAGCCGGGCTGCCATCACCGATACGATTCCCTCTTGGCCAAGTGCCTCCAGATCGGGTTTCGCGAGCACGCGGCCTTTCTTGAAGAGGCGGCCGCCTACGCGCAGGGAGTGCACGAGAATAGTGCCTTCGGCTTCGTCAAGCGGAAATGTCCCGAACCGCATCAACGCAAATTAAGTTGAGGCGGCCGCCGGAGCAATCGCGCCGGTGAGAAATTCGCGTTTGCCGCGGGTCTTCTCGCGGGGAAGCCGCAGAGAAGCGCGCAGGCCCACGATGCGGCCGCCGCTTTTGCGGTTCTCCAGGATGACATCGCCGCCATGCTCGCGCGCGATCGAGCGGGCCAACGTCAACCCCAGCCCCGATCCGCCGGTTGCGGCATTGCGCGATTCCTCAAGACGAACGAAAGGTTCGAAGACTTCCTCGAGCCGGTCGGCGGGGATACCGGGGCCGTCATCCTCGATCGTCGCGACAAAGAAGTCCGGTTCGGTTCTCAGCGTCACCCTGGCCGTGCCGCCATAGCGCACGGCATTCTCGATCAGATTGCGGGCGGCGCGGCGAATTTCGTTGGAACGGCAACTGCACGGAGCCAGACCATGGATGCTGACCTCCACGGGCTGATTCAGTTCGATGAGATCGTCGCACACGCTTTCGATCAAAGTTGCGAGGTCGACCCGGCGCTCTTCTTCGCCCGGTCCTGCGCGCGCTGCCGACAGCACGGCCTCGGTCATCGATTGAAGCTCGTCGAGATTGCGCGTCAGGCGATCCTGCACCTCACGGTCCTGCACAAATTCGGCGGTGATGCGCATGGCGGCTAACGGCGTGCGCAGATCGTGACCGACAGCGGAAAGAAGCTGGCGCTGGCTTTCAAGCGTGCGGGTAACGCGTCCGCTCATCTCGTTGAAGGCTTCGGAGGCCCGGCGGATATCGTCCGGACCGTTGGCGGCCAGCCGGGGCGCGGTGCGTCCGCGCGCCACGGCATCGGCGGCAAACGCCAGGGCAGACAAAGGCCGCGAGACGCGTCCGGCAAGCCAGGCCGCGGCTGCGCCGGTGATGATCGTGCCCAAAGCGGCGGCGATCAAAATCGGGGGAGCAGGGGAGGGCGTGGGAGGACGCGCGAACTGTGCGGTTACCCAGCCGTCCCCGGAAGGAAGCGGCTGCGTGATCTCGAAAGCGGCTCCATCGTTGTTGAGCGGGGTCCCGCTTTGCTCGGTGAGACGCACGAGCGCCGGCCCCATATTGCTGAGGCGCTCTCCGGCGAGGAGGTCAGCCGCCATTTGCCGTTCTTCCTCGCTCATGCGCGGGGCGGTGAATGGCGGGGTTTGCGTGATGGAATAGTGGAACAGATTTCCGCTGAGCGTCGCGACGGCGGAATCCTGCTGCGACGGCGGAATCGTGATGATGTAGCGGAACACGGCCGCGATGCGATCGACCGCGGCATTGACGCGCGCGGACTGCAATTCGCCTTCGCGGCCGATCTCCAGGATCGCCACCACGGCAAGATTGGACAGGATCACCGCAGTGGTCACCACCGCGACGAATTGCGACCGCAGCGTTGTCAAAATCCGCATCAGAGGATCTCCACATCGGAGGTGAACATATAGCCGCCGCCCCATACGGTTTTAATATAGCGCGGATTCTTGGGATCCAGTTCGATCTTCCGCCGCAGGCGGCTGACCTGATTGTCGATCGAACGGTCGAACACCTCCGCGTCGCGACCCTTGGTGAGATCGAGCAATTGCTCGCGCGAGAGCGCGACTTTCGGCCGTTCCAGGAACGCCATCAGCAGCTTGAACTCGCCACTGGAAAGAGGAAGCGCCAAGCCTTCGGGGCCTACGATCTCACGTTGGGCGGCGTTAAAGACCCATTCGCCGAAACGATAGCGCTCGGCTGTGGGCCCGCGAAGCCGCGGGGGAAGCGTGTTGGTCCGGCGCAGCACCGCGCCCACGCGTGCCAGCAACTCACGGGGGTTGAAGGGTTTGGCCACGTAATCGTCCGCGCCCACTTCGAGGCCGACGATGCGGTCCAGTTCTTCGCCGCGCGCCGTCAGCATGATCACCGGAATGCCGGAATTTTCCCGGATGGAACGGCAAAGCGATAACCCGTCCTCACCGGGCATCATGATGTCCAGAATCACGAGATCGATGCCTGAGGTCCGCATGAGCCGCCGCGCGGCTTGCGCGCCATCGGCGGCCGAAGCGCGATAACCACTTTCCTTGAGGTAACGCACCAGCGGTTCCCGAATGTCCCGCGCGTCATCGACCACCAGGATATGGGGTTGGACGCCGCTTTCCGGCAAAGATTTTGTCCTTTGGTTGCCGCTTAACATCCTCAACCGTCCAGGGCTCGCAAGGGTGAACCTGTCGCAAAATATGTCATCTCGCGGGAAACGGCAAAGAGCGGTGCGCTTTACCCAATTTTCGAGATAGCTCTGGCACCGTCTTGAGGTCTCCTAGGTGCGCTAACGGGCACGACATTGCGTGAACTTTAGAGCCGGGCGGCCCCCTATCCCAATCCGCCCGGCCTTTTTTTATCCTTTTCGCAGAATCGCCGTCATTTGGCCCAAAATCGCCACTGCGATCTCGGCCGGCGAGCGCGCGCCGAGATCGAGCCCAATGGGGCCGTGGATGCGCGCCAGATCGCTGTCGGCAAAGCCTAGCGCTCTCAGCCGGTCCAGGCGCCGCGCATGGGTCGTGCGCGAACCGAGAGCGCCGATATAGAAGGCCGGCGATTTCAAGGCCGCGGCGAGCGCGGGATCGTCGAATTTCGGATCGTGGGTGAGGGCGACGATGGCGCTGCGCGCCGTCAGCGGCTGTGCGGTGAGCGCCTCGTCGGGCCATTCATGGACAAGCGTGAGCCCGGGAAAGCGTTCCGCGTTCGCAAAGGCCGTGCGTGGATCGATGACGCGAACGGCATAATCGGCAAGCGTCGCCATGCGCGAGAGGGGCTGTGCAATATGCACGGCGCCGACGATCGCCAGGTCGAGCGGCGTGTTGAACACGGTCAGAAACCAGGACCGCCCTTCGATCTCCACGGCTGCGCTCTGATCGCGGCGCGCCTGCAGGCGTGCCGCGGCGGTCAGTGGATCATGCGCGTCGCCACCGGGAAAAAGCACGCGGCTTTCTCCGCCGGAAAGGTCGATCGCGAGCACCGCTGCACGTTGAGCATCGCGGGCGTGTTTTAGCTCTGCGATGACGGCCTGCTGCGAAGCGGCGATGACCGGGGCCACATGAACTTCGATGGTTCCGCCGCAGGCCAGCCCGACCGCCCAGGCGTCCGAATCGCTGACGCCGAATTTCAGATTGCGGATTTTGCCGTCGCGAATTGCATTTTGCGCTTCGCCGATGACGGCGCCTTCGACGCAACCGCCGGATACAGAGCCCGTGAACGCGCCATCCTCGCGCACGGCCATCTGGCTTCCTCCGGGCCGCGGCGCCGAGCCCCAGGTGCGCGTGACGGTCGCCAGCGCAACCCTGTGCTGGCCATGCATCCAAGCCGTAGCGGCTGCCAAGGGATCGGCCAAGTCCGGAGTGGGAATATCCATGCTTGCCATTATCGTATTGCCGTTTCGATGGCGCGCTTGGCCATGACGCCGACCAGATGGGCGCGATATTCGGCCGTGCCGGAAAGATCCGAATTGAGTCCTTCGGGCGCCATAGCGATGTCCGCAATCGCGGCGGGCGTAAAATCTTTGTTCAGCGCGGCTTCCATTTTGCCAAAGCGGAACACACAGGGTGCGGCGCCGGTAATCGCCACCCGCACGCTGCCGGGAAAATCCGCCACGAAGACGCCAACCATGGCATAGCGCGATGCAGGATTGCGGAATTTCTCATAGCCCGCGCGCCGCGGCAGGGGAAACGAAATCTCTGTGATGATCTCGCCCGGTTCCAAGACCGTCCCGAACATCCCGGTGAAAAATCCATCTCCGTCGATGTTGCGCGACGTGGTCCGCAGCTGTGCGCCCAGGCCAAGCACGGCGGCTGGATAATCCGCGGCCGGATCATTGTTCGCCACCGATCCTCCCAGCGTTCCCTTGTGCCGCACGGCGGGATCGCCGATCTCACCGGCCAAGACCGCGAGAGCCGGGATCGCATGTCTCACCACCTCGGACGCAGCCACATCGGCATGCGGCGTACCGGC
>DASYEG010000161.1:0-5669 GCA_036499145.1 Micropepsaceae bacterium
CTCTTTTTCGGCGTGCTGCTTCACGACTTGCGCCGCCCAGGGCTGCAAAATCGGAGCGGCGTCATCGCCAACCCGGCGGCCGGGCGCGCTCACGATGGGAGCCTTCGCGGGATCGATGTCCCGGCCGTAGATATCGACCGCAGCCCTCTGGCGCGCCTTGTTCAATACGGGACCCGGTCCCGAAGCCGGCAGCGGGAAGCCGGGGCCGAGCGTATTGGCCCACAGCCGCGAGAAATCCGGGACAGATGCGGCGCTTTGCGATGCGGTGCTCGCTGCCCCTACGGTCGGCGCTGCATCTCGCCCCAAGGCAGGTGCTGCCGCCATTGCCGCCAACGCAAATAAAAGGAAATTCCCGCGTCGCATATCCATGCGAATCTCCCTTTATGTTTGTTCCGGACCGACCGACTTGTAGCCTGCTTTCCCGCCCGCGAGAAAGCGAACGAACCGAGCGCAAGAGAATGGACAAACCAGCGGACAAACTGTCCGTTGTTTCTTCTGAGAAAACCGCTAAGCCATTGAAATCAAATGGTGCCCAGGGGCGGAATTGAACCACCGACACGCGGATTTTCAGTCCGCTGCTCTACCAACTGAGCTACCTGGGCGCCAAGCCATCGGAAAAACGGCCCGGTTTTGTAGAAGACACTCCATCCCCTGTCCAGGGAAGCCTCGCGGATTTTCGCAGCGATGCTCCCGCAGATGGTTTAATGGCGCAAAATGCCGCTGTCCCCCTCATTGCCGCCGTCTTCGTCTTCGGTCTCTCCCTCGCTCTCCACGGCCGGGATCGTATAGCTGCCCATTAGCCAATGGCCCAAATCGATGTCGGCGCAGCGCTTGGAGCAGAAAGGGCGAACCCGTTCGCCTTCATCCCCCGTGTCTAGCGGCCGCTTGCAGATGGGACAGGTCCGCGATTGGGTCATGCAGGAGAACGCCTCGTTCAGACAGCGGTTTCCACATCGAAATTCTCGCGCCGCGAATCGCTATGCGCCTCGATGCGATAGCGCAGGACCCCCCGGCGTGTCAGTGCGCCGCGGATTTCCTCCGTATGGGCTTCGAGCCAGCGCACCATCACCGGGGCAGCGCGCAGCACGATCTCCTTTCCAGGCGCGGCGGCCGCGCTGCGCTCCATGCGGCGCATCATCTCGACCGCGACCGTTTCCACGGTTTTGCGCCGCCCGTGACCGTCACAACGCCGGCAATCCTCGGTCAGCCGCTTGGCCAATGGATCGCGTAGGCGCTTGCGCGTCATTTCGACCAAGCCGAATTCCGACATGCCCAGGATCTGGCTTGGCACCCGGCCCTTGGCACAAGCCAGAGTCAATGCATCCAGCACACGCTGAATGTTCGCGGGCTCCGCCAGATGGATGAAATCGATCACGATCAACCCACCTATCCCACGCAGGCGCAATTGCCGGCCGATCGCTTCGGCCGCTTCGAGATTCACCTTGAGGCTGGTCTCTTCCAACCCGCCGGATGCGGTATAGCTTCCGGAATTGACGTCGATGGCAGTGAGCGCCTCTGTCGCTTCGACGGTGATCCAGCCACCCGAGGGCAATGACACCCGCGGATGAGACAGCGTAACGATCTCGTCTTCGATGCCGAAGGCTTCGAAGAGCGGCAGACGGCCTTCATACAATTGGATCTTGCCGCTCATTTCGGGCATCGCGAGTTGGGCATAGGCGCGCGCGGCCGCAGCGGCATCGCGCTCATCGATGAGGACACGCCCAACGCTGCCGTCCACCTCATCGCGCAAGGCGCGTTCGATGGGACCAATATCCATATAAAGCGTGGCGGGGCTGACCGCGGCTTTCTTGCGCGCCGCGATTTCGCGCCAGGCCGCACAGAGCCGCACCGCATCGTCGCGAATCTCCGCTTCCCCGGCTCCGATCGCGGCCGTGCGCAGGATGTAGCCCGCTTCCGGGATGAGATCGCCCGTGGTATCGGCCGCAAAGCTGGAAATAATGGAGGTCAACCGCGCGCGCTCCGCTTCGGCGTCGATGCGCCGCGACAGTGCCACGCCAGGCGAATTGGCAACCAGGATCAAAAGCCGGCCCGCAATGGTGATATTGGCCGAAAGTCTCGCGCCCTTCTCGGCGATCGGGTCTTTGACGACCTGGACAAGAATTTCATCGCCCTCGCGCGCGAAATCCGAGATGTGAAGCTGCCGGTCTTCTTCCGTATACGGATCGTCGCGGAAGATCGCCGTGCGCGGGCGCGCTTCGCGGGCGGCCAGAAAGCCGGCCCTGTCGAGGCCTATATTGACAAAAGCGGCCTGCATGGCCGGCAGAACGCGCTGCACCCGGCCGAGGATAATGTCGCCCACAATGCTGCGCGAAGACCCGTTCGCCGCGCGCTCGCGTTTCCTGCCGGGAATCTCCTCGAAACCGATGGTGCGTTCGAGCCAAAGCTGATCGAGAAGACCATCCTCGATGACCGCGACTCGCACTTCGCCCGCTCCGGCGTTGATCAAGACTTCTCTGGGCATTGGAACTCCGTTTGAGCCAATCTAGCAGGGGCCGACGAGAATTGCTTTCATTTGCGCGAGTTCCATTTGAAACTACACGTCGCGCATGTCTAATATCGGCAGAACCGTGCGTTAAAATGGCTGTCACGAGGCGGCGCAAGCATTGTCTCTCGCTTTTTCTGAAAATTGAGGAATCCCCGATGCCGATGTCGAATCGCTCAACACATCTCGCTGTTGGCCTCATCGCGGGCCTTGGCCTTGGTTTTCTGCCACATCCGGCGGCTGCGGAAGGGCCTGTGTTCAAGGTCGATCCGTCCTGGCCAAAGACACTTCCCAACAATTGGATTCTGGGGCAGATCGGCGGACTGACCGTGGATGGACAGGATCACATCTGGATCGATCAACGGCCCCGCTCTCTCACCAAGGACGAAGCAGGTGCCGCCCAGAAGCCGCCGCAGTCCAAATGCTGCATGCCCGCGCCGCCGATCATGGAATTCGACGCGGCCGGCAATTTCCTCAAAGGCTGGGGCGGCCCGGGCGAAGGCTATGATTGGCCCGAGCAGGAACACGCCGTCCGCCTGGACGGCAAGGGCAACATCTATCTCGCGGGCAATGGTGCCAAGGATCAGATGCTGCTGAAATTCACCACCGAAGGGAAATTCGTCAAGCAGCTCGGCAAACTTTCCATGCCGCTGGGCAGCAAGGACACCGACAGCGTCGGGCGCGTGGCGGATATTTTCTATGACGCCCCTGCCAATGAGCTTTACCTCGCCGATGGTTATGGAAACCATCGCGTGATGGTGATCGACGCCGACAGCTTCGCGTTCAAGCGCATGTGGGGCGCCTATGGCAAGCCACCCTCAGACGACAACATCCCGATGTACAATCCGGCTTCCGCCCAATTCGCCAATCCGGTTCATTGCGTGAAGATCGCGAGCGACGGCCTGGTCTATGTCTGCGACCGTTCCAACAACCGGATTCAAGTGTTCCAGAAAAACGGCACCTTCGTGAAGGAGTTCGTCTACGACAAGGACACAAGGCAGTCCGGCTCGACCTGGGACATCGCGCTCTGGCCGGACAAGAACAATACCTATCTGTTGATGGCGGACGGCACCAACAATCTGATCCGCGTGATCCGCCGGGCCGACGGCCAGGTGCTGAGCACATTCGGAACCGGCGGAAGACAGGCCGGCCAATTCCACTGGGTGCATGTGATGGCGATCGACTCCAAGGGTAATCTCTATACCGGCGAAGTCGATACCGGGAAGCGCATCCAGAAATTCACGTCCAACATGACGCCCTGATTGCGAGGGTCCATCTCAACGGACGCTACGATCCGTTGAACATCAAAGGGGGAGGTCACACCATGAAGAACCGCTTGAAACTGATACTTGCGCTCGTTCTCGGCGCGCTGATGTCGTCGTCATCGGCCTTTGCCGAAGGGCCCGAATATAAAGTCGACGCGTCATGGCCGAAGCAGCTTCCCAATAATTGGATCATCGGCCAGATCGGCGGGATGAATGTGGATGCGCAGGATCATATCTGGGTGTTTCAGCGGCCGCGCTCACTGAAACCCGTGGACCTCGCCGAGACGAAACACGCGAAATGCTGTATCGCCGCGCCTTCGGTGATCGAGTTCGATGCGGCCGGCAATGTGCTGTCGTCCTGGGGCGGCCCCGGCTACAACCCCGATTGGCCAGAGGTCGAGCACGGTATTTTCGTCGACGGCAAGAACAATATCCTGCTGACGGGCAGCGGGAACAAGGACGGCACGCTGCTGAAATTCAGCCGCGACGGCAAATTCCTGGCCAAATTCGGACACCAGGGGCCGACCGCCGGCAGCCAGGATACAAGCGCGCTTGGCGGCACGGCCAGCATCGCCTTCGATCCGCAGGCGAACGAACTCTTTCTATCCGACGGCTATTTCAATCACCGCGTCATCGTGCTCGATGCCGACAGCCTCGCCTACAAGCGCATGTGGGGCGCTTATGGCAAGCCGCCGGCGGATATGAAGCTGCCGAACTACAATCCAAAATCGGCACAATTCGCAAATCCTGTCCATTGCGTGCGCATCGCCAATGACGGCCTCGTCTATGTCTGCGACCGGACCAATGACCGCATCCAGGTGTTCCAGAAGAACGGCACCTTCGTGAAGGAATTCGCGATCCGACCTGAAACCCACGGCACCGGCTCATCCTACGATCTTGCCTTCTGGCCCGACAAGAACCAGACTTATCTCATCATCGCCGATGGCGCGGATGGCGAAGCGGTGATCGTGCGGCGCGAGGACGGCAAGGAAGTGGGCGCTTTCGGCCATTACGGCAAGCAGGCCGGACAATTCCACAACATTCATCAGATCGTGTCGGATTCGAAGGGCAATATCTACACCGGCGAAGTCGATGTCGGGATGCGGGTGCAGAAATTCGTGCCCAACATGCCCCCGGCAAAATGAATGCAAGCGAATAGCGAATGGCGAATTGAGCTTTATTCGCTATTCGCTATTCGTCTCTCGCCGCCCAATAACGACATCGTTTCATAAAGCGGCAGGCCGACGACATTGCTGTAGGAGCCATTGATGGATTTCACCAGCGCTTCAGCGCGACCCTGGATGGCATAGCCACCGGCCTTGCCCTCCCCTTCCCGGCTCGCCCCATATTCGGCGACCTCGCGTGGCGTAAGAACTTTAAACGCGACCCGCGTCGTCACCACGCGCGTGCGCGGTTTTGCATTGGGCGCGATCAGCGCGAGCGCGGTCAGCACCTGATGCCGCCGCCCGGACAACACCCGCAGACAGCGTTCGACCTCCGCTGCGTCCTCGGCCTTGGGAAGGATCCGCCGCCCGCAGACCACCACCGTGTCGGCGGCAAGGATGACAAACTCCCCTCCTCGAACCGCTTCGCCGTCCGCCCCTGCCTCAAGGGGAGGGAGAGATAAAATTTTGGCCACCGCCGCGGCTTTGGCGAGCGCCAGCCGCAAGCAATAGACCCGCGGCAGTTCCTGCTTCTTCGGAGTCTCGTCCACGTCGGGCGCGACGATACGGGCGAGCTGGATTCCAGCTTGCGCCAGCAGGGCCGCACGCCTGGGGCTCGCGCTCGCGAGAACCAGCGGCAGCGATGAGGCTCGTGTCGCGGCCACGGCTGTGGGCCGCTTTCTATTTGAAGCGGTAGGTGATGCGGCCCTTGGTCAGATCGTAGGGCGTCATTTCGAC
>DASYEG010000162.1:0-5363 GCA_036499145.1 Micropepsaceae bacterium
GTGGTCCTTGGCATCGCGCACGCGAATTACGGCCACATGGCGATCGTGCCGCCCGAGACCCGCGCCGAACTCGCCAAGGATTTCGATTAGCCGCCCTCAATTGCCGAAAAGGTCAGGGTTTTCATCGCGCCGATGAAAGCGCCGCTCCGTTGCTTGCTGTTCTTCAACCGTGCCGCTGGCAAGGATGTGGCTGACTGGAACACCGTGTCCGGCCAGGTGCCGGGCGATCAGCAGGAAGCGGTGGCAATCGATCGGATCGCGCTCGGCGCACATCAGCGCAAGGCGATAGATCTTCGCACCTTCGCGCACGCGCGCGATGCCGGTACGAAATCCCTCGCTCCGCGCCATCGCGGCGTAATCGGGCCTGCCGTCTCTCAGAAATGCCGGGTCCTTCGGACGCCCGCCCAACTCCCTGCCGAGGAACACATAGGCGATGCCCCTCTCGGCAAGCGATTTGGCAAGCGCATCCCTGTTGAACTGCGATGCCCAGCGCGACAACGGCACGGAGCGCACATCCGCCAAAGCGGTGATCGCGTTTTGCCCGACCAGATCGAGAAAACGGTCCCGCGTCTGATTGGAATGGCCGATCGTGAAGATCATTGCGTATCCGTTGAGGGTTTTGCGAAACTGCGTCTCTGGGAAAGATGTCCGATGCGCCGTTTCGTTCCCATCCTTGCGTGTTTTGTCGCTGCCGGGTCCATGCCCGCGCAGCCTGCGCGCGGCGCGTCCTGCGCGGATGATTATCTCACCATCGAAACGGTGCGCGGCAGGATTCTCGAGATCAAGCCCGCGCCGGAGCCGTTCAAAACCGCCGATATCTATTTTTCGGGGCCGAGCCCGTGCGACCGGATATGGATGCAGGTGCTCAAGACGGACGCCGCGCGTTGCCGCGCCGGCATGCCCATTGTGGTCACGGGCGTCGTCACAATGGATGTCGAAAACCAATCCTGGGAAATCGGCCCCACCAAAAGCGAATACATGACGCCAGGCGTGGATTTTACGTGCGGCTGAGTGGGCCGATCACATTTTTGCCCGCCTGCCTTGTAGATCTGCGCGTTTCGCTGGAGAGTGCGTCTATGGCGGGAGCGATTGACGTGCGTCTTATTCCCATGGTCATGGCCGTGTTTGCGGTCGTAAATCTCTCGGCTTGCGCCGCGATTGGCGTGGCGGAAACCGTGGCTGGGACGGGGGCCGGGATCGCGGTCTCGGCGATCTCCACCACCGCAAGTGTTGCGGGCGATGTCATCGGGGGAGCTGCGCGCACCGTCACTGGCAGTGGAAGCAATCCAACGCCGCACGATTCCCAATAGGACCCTCGCTCTTAGAAAACGTCCTTGCGGCGGCGCGTCTCGGCAAACACGTCTACATCTTCGGCCCGCTCCAAACCCAGGGAGCGGCGGATTTCCGGTGAAGATGGCCGCAGGAAGGGATTGGTCTTGCGCTCCAGGCCCATGGTAGAGGGAAGAGTCGGGCGGCCTAAAGCCCGCGCGGCCGTGACCTCCGTCATCCGTGCGTTCAGATCGGTATTGCCGGGTTCGACCGACAGGGCAAAGCGGCCATTGGCCTCGGTATATTCATGACCGCAATAGACCCGTGTGCCGTCTGGAAGCGTCATCAGCTTTGAAAGGCTAGTCCACATCGTCGGCGGATCGCCTTCGAACAGACGGCCGCACCCCATCGCGAACAGCGTATCGCCGGTGAACACCGCCGCATCGGCCTCGAACCAGAAAGCGATATGTCCCCGGGTATGTGCGGGGATTTCGAGCACCTTCGCCACATGGCGTCCCACCGCATAGGTTTCGCCCTCGGTGACCCCGACATCGATTCCGGGAATCCGCGCGGCGTCCTTTCCCGGTCCCACGATGATCGCGCCAAATGCCGCCTTCAGCGCCGCATTGCCGCCCACATGATCGGGATGATGATGGGTGTTGAGGATATGGGTGAGCGTGAGCCCACGGCTTTTGAGGGCTGCGCGGACCGGCTCGGCCTCGGAAGGGTCGACCACCGCGCATATCCCTTCCTCGCGGTCATAGGCGAGCCAGGCATAATTGTCCCTGAGGCAGGGCACAGGTTCGATTTCAAGCGGGAGCATGAGACAATGCCTTATTGGGCCGATTCTCTTCCTTCAAAAATGGGCGAAGAGAATTCGGGCGGATGGGAGCCTGAAATCATGCTGGGCCAGCCGGAGCGGATGCGCAACTGGAAGCCGCGCATTGAGACGAAACTCTTCGCGGTCTAAGCATTCCCATGGCGCTCGATGTCCGCACGCTGGAAGAATTCTATGCCGGCAGGATCGGCCAGGTGGCACGCCGCCTGATTCTTCAGCGTCTGCGCACCCTCTGGCCCACTCTGTCGGGCCGGCGGGTGCTCGGCCTCGGCTATGCCGCACCCTATCTGCGCCCCATGGTGGGGGACGCCGAACGCACCATCGCAGCCATTCCCGAAGCCCTCGGTGTGGCATCCTGGGGCGTAGGCGGACGCAGCCTCACCACGGTCGTGGATGAATTGGCGCTGCCGTTTCCGGATTCCTTCTTCGATTGCCAGCTCGTGATCCACGGGCTGGAGGCCACCGAGGCGCAGCGCCCCTTCCTGCGGGAGCTGTGGCGTGTGCTCGCGCCGGCCGGCCGGATGATCGTCGTCGCGCCCAATCGCGCAAGCCTCTGGGCGCAGATGGAGACCTCTCCGTTCGGGCACGGGCAGCCCTATAGCCGAGGCCAATTGGCGAGGCTGCTCGATGAATCGCTGTTCCGGCCCGAATATTGGGACGCGGCTTTGTTCATGCCGCCGTTCGGGGGGCGCAGATCGTTGCGGGGGGGAAGGGCCTGGGAACGGATCGGGGCCCGCGTGTGGCCCCGGCTCGCTGGGGTTCACATCGTTGAGGCGACGAAATCGCTCTACGCGCCGGTCGGTCTGGTGAAGGCGCGGCGCCGGGGCGTGCTGAAGCCCGCCATGGTGAGCAACGCGCCCTCGAAGAACATGCCTTCGCGGCGATGATCGCTATTTCTTCGCCAGCAGGAAGATCGCGCCTTGCGCGAAGATGTTCGGGCCCCACGCATCGGGATGCATGGTGCGCGTGCGCTCATTGTCGATGAGGGCGAGCGCCGTTTCGATCTGGGCGCCGGTGTCGCGCGCCAGCGCGAGAAAATCCGAGATGGTGCAGAGATGGATGTTCGGCGTCTCGTGCCAGCTATGGCCGAGCGAATCGGTCACCGGCATGCGCCCGGAAATCAGCAGCGACAGACGCACCCGCCAATGGCCGAAATTGGGAAAGGAGATGATGACGCGCTTGCCGATCCGCAGCAGTTCCCGCAGCACGGTGCTTGGCTTTTCCGTCGCCTGGATGGTTTGCGACAGGATGACGATGTCGAAAATGCCCGACGGATATTCCGACAGATCGGTGTCCGCATCGCCTTGCACGACCGAAAGCCCGCGCGCCACGCATTGATTGACATTGTGCTGGATAAGTTCGAGCCCGCGCCCGTCCACGTTTTTGGCGCGCACCAGATATTCCAGGAGCGAACCATCGCCGCAGCCGATATCGAGCACGCGCGTGCCGGGGGGAATCATCGCGGCGATGGCCGCGAGATCGGGGCGCAGGCCTACCGGTTTTGGGACGATCGGCGTCTGCTGGTTCATGGCACGCCCTTGACCGCCGCCGCAGCGCCGAGAAATCCGCGCATGGTGCCGAACAATTCGGGCTCATCGAGCAGGAACGCGTCATGTCCGCGGTCGCTCTCGATCTCGACGAAACTGACATTGGCGCCGGCCGCGTTCAGCGCATGCGCGATGCGCTTGTTCTCGCTCGTGGGAAACAGCCAATCGCTGGTGAACGAGACCAGGCAGAAGCGCGTCTTGGTGCCACGGAAGGCTTCCGCCAGAACGCCCCCATAATCGGCCGCGAGATCGAAATAATCCATCGCGCGCGTGATGTAGAGATAGGAATTCGCGTCGAACCGGTCGACGAAGGTCATGCCTTGATGGCGCAGATAGGATTCGATCTGGAAATCCGCATCGAACCCGAAGGAGAGCGCATTGCGGTCGGTGAGTTCGCGTCCGAATTTGCGCTGCAGGGCGGCTTCGGAAAGATAGGTGATGTGGGCGGCCATGCGTGCGACCGCGAGGCCCTTGGCCGGACGCACACCCGCCAGGCCGTAATCGCCGCCGCGCCAGTCGGGATCGGCCATGATCGCCTGGCGCCCGACTTCGTGGAAGGCGATGTTCTGCGCGGAATGGCGCGCGGCCGTGGCCAGCGGCATCGCCGAATAGACCCGTTCGGGATAGGCGGCGGCCCATTGCAGGACCTGCATGCCGCCCATCGAGCCGCCGAGCGCGCACAGAAGCTGATCGATGCCGAGCGAATCCAGCAGCATCGCCTGCGCCCGTACCATGTCGCGGATGGTGACAAGCGGGAAGTTCAGCCCATAGGGTTCATTGGTGGCAGGATCGATCTCGCCCGGGCCCGTGGTGCCCATGCAGCCGCCGATCACATTGGCGCAGATGACGAAGAAGCGGTCGGTGTCCAGGGGCTTGCCGGGGCCGACCGCATAGCTCCACCACCCCGGCTTGCCCGTCACCGGATGGATGCTGGCGACAAACTGATCGCCGGACAGCGCATGACAGACGAGCACCGCGTTGGAGCGCGCCGCGTTCAGCGTCCCATAAGTCATATAGGCGATCTGGATCGGCGACAGGACCTTGCCGGAATCCAGGACGAGCGGCTGCTCCGGGCCCAATTCCAGCACCCGGCCGCGGTCTTCGGCCGGCGCCCGCAAGGGGCGCAGGAACTGGGGAGGCGCTGCGTCGGACAATCCAAGTCTCCTTTGGCCCCCAATGCCCCAGGCGCGAAAGAGGGGACCGTGTGCTAAGTCGCGCGCGCCCCGCTGTCAACGCGCAGGGCTTCGCGCGGCTCCTGCGCGGGCGGCACCTGGAACAGCGCGCCCGTGATCCGGTAATTGTGGAACAGCCAATAGAGCTTGGTCATCGAACGTTTCCAGCCTTTGAAGCCGATGAAAGGAAAGGGGAAACGGGAAATGTGCCGAAGCAGGAGCCAGGGCCGGCGCTTGACCTGTCCGCGATAGGATTGGCCCACATCGACGATCTCGCCCCGGATCAGGATCGCGGGGCGGAACAGCTCGGCCAGGGTTTCCGGAGAGGGTCGGAACATCGTGTCGATGGGATCGCGATGGTGCGGGTAGCTGAATGGCACGGTGACGAAGATGAGCCCGCCGGGGCCGACAATCTCCGCGCAGCGCCGGGCGAGCGCCTTGGGATCGCGCACATGTTCCAGAATGTTACAGCAGAGAATGGACCTGGGCTTGAAACTGCGGATGCGCGGCAGGTCGGCGTCGGAAAGGATGTCGGCC
>DASYEG010000163.1:0-5491 GCA_036499145.1 Micropepsaceae bacterium
GGGGCCGGTGCCGAGCTTTCGTAACCAAGTTTAACGCGCTCAGGCCTGTTCGGGATCGATTTCGAGCGCCTGCATCACGCGGGCCTGCATGCTGTAGGTGCCGATCAGCACGGTGAGTTCCACAATGCGCCGTTCGTCGAAATGGGGCTTCAGGTCCGCAAACACCTGGCCCGGCACCCGGACCTCGCGCGTCATCGAATCCGCATAGGCGAGCGCGGCCCGGTCACGCGCTCCGAACAGCGTCGCTGCCTCCCACTCCTTCACGGCCTCGCATTCCGCGAGCGAGAGCCCCTCGGGGATGGCGAGATGGGGGACATGCTGACCCACGATATAGGCAACGCGTGTCAGATAGCCGATCCGGATGATCACCAGCTCCCGCAGACGGCCGTCAATTCCTGTCTTCCAGCGCACGGCGTTATTGTGCGCGAACCAGCTCTCCGCTAGAGCTGGACTGTGCAGGAGCAATTTGTAAACGTTGATCAGGCGGCCGCGCCGCGCGCCGCGAATTCGCCGCATGATATCCGCGAGCTCGGGATGACTGACTTCTTCGATTGTGGAAACACGCGCCATTTTCGCCATCGTTCGAGGTACGCTCCATGATGCGCATCCTAGTGGAGAGCGATCATTTTCTCAAAATCCTGCCGGTGATTCTCAACCCTGGGACGCCGGAAGACCATAAGCGAGCCGTTGCCGATTTCTTCGCGCACGACATCGACTTTCCGGCCTGGTGCGAGAAATTTCGCGCGGAAATACCGGGCCTCTATCCAGCCAAAGTGGAATTCGCCGCCGATCAGGCGGAGCTCGAAGCAAAATTGCCGGATGCGGACGCGGTGATCGTCGAGAGCCTGGTGTTGCGGCGAGACGCGGTGGCAAGGCTGAAACCGCTCGCCATCGTGCACAAATTCGGCGCCCTCACCGCGAACATCGATACGCAGGCATGCGCAGAACGCCGCATCATGGTGTTCAACGTGCCCCGGCGGGGCAATGTCGCGGTGGCCGAGCAGGCTTTCGCGCTGATGATCGCGCTTGCCAAGGGGATCGGCCATTACAACGGCGTGGTGACGGCGGACGATCTCGCTGCGAAGGGGCATATGATTCGGCCCTATGACCGGCGCTACACAGGCGGTTCGAATTACGCCCGCATTTCGGACTTGCGCTCACTTCAGGGCGCAACGCTCGGCATTGTGGGGCTCGGCGAGGTCGGGCGCGAAGTCGCAAAGCGTGCGGGCGCGTTCGGGATGATCCTCCTTTATCATCAGCGCAATCCGATTCCACCGGCCGACGAACTCGTTCTGGGGGCGCGCTTTGCCGGGCTTCAAGACCTCATGGCGCAATCGGACTACATCCTCGTGCAGTTGCCGCTGAACGATTCGACGCGCGGGATCATCGGCAGGACAGCGCTGCAGGCGATCAAGCCGGGTGCGATGCTGATCAACACGGCACGCGCGGATTTGGTGGATCGCGATGCGCTGATGGAGGCGCTGGATACCGGACGGCTCGCTGGCGTCGGAATGGATGTCGGATACAGCGAGCCCTGGGGGGCCGGCGACCCTTTGCTGAAATATAAGGACGGGCGCGTCATTGCCATGCCGCACACCGCGGTTGGCGACCGCAAGATCGGCCTCGGAGATCTTGCGGAAATGTGCCGCAACATCTGGCGCGTGCTCGACAATCGCCGGACCGGGCGCAGGAAGTAACCGTCAGCTAAGCCAACAAAGATGTAAGGAAGCGGTTGGGCTGGGCTCATCTGGCCATGCCAAGCTTTGGGCGTCCCCAGATGAGAGACCCCATGCGTGTGTTTGCGTCGATTGCTGCTGTTTTCGTCATCCTGTCGCAACCTGCATCCGCACAAAGCTGGATGGAATATGATTATCCCGAGGCGGGATTCTCAATCCACTTCCCCGCAGCGCCGAAACTGGCAAGCGGGTTGTATGAGACCGGCGCCGGCGCCTTTGTGAATGCGCAGATCTATTCGGCTTACGGGCCGGGCAATCGTTTCATCGTGACGGTATCCAATCTTTCGGGCACCGGCGTGGACCAGGAAACGGCCCTGACGCAAGCGGTGGAAGCCGCGCGCTCCCATGGCGATGTCAAGGTGGATATCCCTGCGCGCGTGAACGGGCAGCGCGGCCGTCAGCTCAGCATCGTGGGCAAGGACGGCGGCCATTCGAATCTGGCGATCTTCTTCGCCAACAATCATCTGTTTCAAATCGAAGGCACGGTGCTTGCCTCCAATCCCGACCCGCAATCGGGCGATGCGATCCGGTTCCAGCAATCGTTGCGTTTCACCGGCGACTATGCGGGACGGAGATTCGCACAGGCGCCGGGGGCCAATGGAGGCGGGCGCGGACGATTCAATGGCCGCGGCGGTGGACGTTTCGGGAGACGCGGAAATGTTCCCATGCCCGCCGCCATGCCGCCCCCTCCAGACCAAGTCCCGCAGACGCCCTAGCCCCGCCTGCCGGCCCACGACGATAATCATCTGTATACGGATTATTTCGGCAGGCCGCGGTCAAAAACGCGAGGGGTGGCGTGAGGCGCCGTATCCGGCGTCAAAACGCGCGTTTTTAAGAAAAGCTGCCGTCTTGCGGCCCTCACGCCCGGCGGTTTTTGGCTCGCACTTTTTCCGGTTTCGCCGGAGAGCACATGGCCCGCCCGGCTTATCGGCAACCCGTCCTCCCGCCCGCCCATTCTGTCGAAAGGGTAGCGGGTCGGCCGGAAAATGCGGCCCTCGCATCCTTCCTTGACGAGGCCCTCATGGAGCACCTTGCCGCCGAAGTTTTTCCCATCCGTCCGTTACGCGGAATGGGAGATGCAACGCCAGCCGGGACCTTACGCTGAAGACGGTCGACAACGCCCCCTCATCAGGTTCCGGTTTTGACCATGTAGGAATCGATGTGTCTGGTTGGAAGAGGAGCGAGTCGCTCATTCTTTCATTTACCAAGAAGAAACTGTTGTTTGCTGCCGGGACGGTCTATTTTACGGGGCACGCAAACTCACGATTCGAAAGCCCTCTTCGATTGAAAACCACCTATTCGACCGCCGTCGCGGAGAACTCCCTCCACGTCACCACGTTTACGATCCTGTTCGCGATCAGCTTCAGTCATTTGTTGAACGACATGATGCAGTCGCTGCTGGCGGCGCTCTATCCCAGCCTGAAGGCAAGGCTGGAACTCAATTTCGCGCAGGTGGGGCTGATCACCGCCACCTACCAGCTTACCGCGTCCTTGCTACAGCCTTTGGTCGGGCTTTACAGCGATAGGCGTCCGATTCCGTTTTCGCTGCCCGTCGCCATGGTATCCACGCTTATCGGATTGCTGGTGCTGTCGGTCAGCGGCACCTATGCGATGCTTCTGGGGGCCTCGCTGCTCGTAGGACTTGGCTCGGCGATTTTCCATCCCGAATCCGCACGCGTGGCGCGCATGGCCTCCGGCGGCCGTTTCGGCTTGGCGCAATCGCTGTTCCAGGTCGGCGGAAATTTCGGACAGGCGCTCGGGCCGTTGGCGGCCGCCGCCGTGGTGCTGAATTTTGGGCAGGCGTCCATCGCCTGGTTCGCGCTGATGGCGCTCGCTTCGGTCATCATCCTTTACAATGTCGGGATTTGGTACAAGCACCACGGCATCGCGCGCATCAGGGCGAGCGCGAAGCTGCACCAACCGCCGGATCTCTCACGGACTCAGATCACGGGCGCGATCCTGGTATTGCTGGCTCTTATCTTTTCCAAGCAGATATATTTTTCCGCGATCGCGTCCTATTACACGTTTTATCTGATCCATCATTTCGGCGTGTCGCTGCGGGCCGCCCAGCTCTATCTGTTCCTGTTCCTGGCGCCGGTCGCCGTCGGCACGCTGCTGGGCGGGATCATCGGCGATCGCATCGGACGCAAATATGTGATCTGGTTTTCGGTTCTGGGCGCGCTGCCGTTCTCTCTGCTTCTGCCTTATATGAATTTGTTCTGGACCGGCGTCATGTCCGTGTTCATCGGCTTCACCCTGTCGTCCGCCTTCCCGGCGATCGTCGTGTACGCCCAGGAATTGGTCCCCGGAAAAATCGGAACCATTTCGGGCCTGTTTTTCGGTTTTGCGTTCGGACTGTCGGGTCTGGGCGCGGCCGCGCTCGGATGGATCGCCGATCGGACAAGTATCGAATTCGTCTATGCAATCTGTTCCTATCTTCCCATCCTCGGTCTGCTCGCCGCCTTATTGCCGGACCTCAATACGGCTCCCAAAACATCCCCGCTCGTCGCTGCCACGGCCGAAGAGTGAGCGTTGCCGCGCGCGATGTTGCGGGCTAATGTTTCGTGGCTCGGGTTCGTTTTTCCCAAGGCATGCCTAAGATGGAAACGTCCCGATGTTCCGTATCCGGATGAGATCCGTTCTGCTTGCGGGCGCCATGGCGGCACTTGCCATTCTGCCGGCTCCGGCGGCTCCGGCAGCTCCGGCGGGACCGGTTCAGGTCGACCTGAAGCTCGTCATCGCGACGGACGTCTCGCTCAGCATCACCGATGAGGAAGCTCAGCTCGAACGGGAAGGAACCGCGGAAGTCTTCCTCGATCCCGAAGTGGTCCGGGCAATCCAGTCGGGCGCCCTTGGAAGCATCGCGGTCGCCATGCTCGATTGGTCCACGCCCAATTACGATCGCGTCGTGCTGGATTGGACATTCGTGAACGACAAAGCCAGCGCTGCCGCGCTGGCCGGGAAAATCCGCAAGCTCCCGCGCACGCCAGGCACGCGCACATCGATCAGCGGTGCGCTGGAACGCGCGTTCCTCATGCTGAACGACAGCGACAACCAGATCGTCGCGACACGCAAAGTGGTCGATGTTTCCGGCGATGGCCCGAACAATGACGGCATCTCGCTGCAACACATCCACGATACGACCGCCAACAACGGCATCGTGGTGAACGGCCTGCCGATCATGGACCCAAAGGCCGAGGGCTATTTTCCCGACCTCGACAAATATTACGCCGCATGCGTGGTCGCGGGAAAAGGCGCCGTCGTCGTGGTGGTCAAGAAATACGAGGATTTCGGAGCCGCCATGCGGCACAAGCTGGTGCTGGAGGTTTCGCAGAACGAAAGCCAGATCCAACGCACATTGGGGGAGATGCAGGCCAATCCGTTATTGCGGAAGACGGCTACGGGAAATGCACCGCCCGTCCAACCCCAGCTCCTGCGTCCGGAGAAAACCTACCCCGGCGGCTGCGACAAATATGGCGGTTTCGGCTATGGAGGATATTGACCGGAACGCGCGTCAGGAATCTGCGTTGTGCCGGCCGCCAAAACGCACGACGCAGCGCGCGCCCCGATCGGCGGTGATTTCCAGCGCCCCCCGCAGTTGACGAGCAAGCCCGCTGACAAAGCCCAAACCCGACGCCCGCCGATCTGTCTCGCGGAACGTAAAGCCCGGTCCATCGTCGGCCACGCTCAGCACCCAATCCTGGCTTTCCTTTACGAGCGCTATTTTAACCGTCACGCGGTTGCGTTCGCCTTTG
>DASYEG010000164.1:0-18902 GCA_036499145.1 Micropepsaceae bacterium
CCTCGTCAATTGGGACCCGCGGCTGCAGACCGCCGTCTCCGATCTCGAAGTCGAGAGCATCGAGGTCAAGGGCAAGCTCTGGCATATCAAATATCCGCTCGCCGGCGGCGCGACCTTCCAATGGCCGGTCTTCGATGAAGACGGCAAACAGACCGGCACGGAAACGCGCGACTATATTGTCGTCGCGACCACGCGACCCGAGACGATGCTGGGCGATGTCGCGGTCGCGGTGCATCCGGACGATGCGCGCTACAAGGCGCTGGTGGGCCAACACGCGGTGCTGCCGCTGGCGGACCGGCGCATTCCGATCATCGCGGATGAATATTCCGACCCCAAGAAAGGCTCGGGCGCGGTGAAGATCACGCCCGCGCACGATTTCAACGATTTCGAAGTCGGCAAGCGGCATGGGCTAGCGCCGCTGAATATTCTCACGAAGGAAGCTGCGCTCAACGATGCCGTGCCGCTTGCCTATCGCGGATCCGACCGCTTCGAGGCGAGGAAGCGCGTGATCGCCGATCTGGAGGCGCTCGGCCTCATCGAAAAGACCGAAGACATCGTCCACGCCGTTCCCCATGACGAGAAGACCAAGACTGTCGTGCTCGAGCCTCTACTCACGGAGCAATGGTATCTAAACGTGACGCCGTTGGCCGAGAAGGCGATTCATGCGGTGGAAGCGGGGCGCACGCGTTTTGTGCCCGAGCATTGGGCAAACGTCTATTTCAACTGGATGCGCAACATCCAGCCCTGGTGCATTTCGCGCCAGCTTTGGTGGGGTCACCAGATACCCGTGTGGTATGGGCCCGACGCTCATGTCTTTGTCGAAGAGACCGAAGATGCCGCGCGCGCCGCGGCAGCAAAGCATTATGGCCGTGAGACCGCGTTGACGCGCGATCCCGATGTGCTCGACACTTGGTTCTCCTCCGCGCTGTGGCCGTTCTCGACCATGGGCTGGCCCGACGAGACGCCGGAGCTGAAGCTCTATTATCCGACCTCGGTGCTCGTCACCGGCTTCGACATCATCTTTTTCTGGGTCGCCCGCATGATGATGATGGGCCTGCATTTCATGGGCGATGTGCCGTTCCACGATGTCTTCATCCACACCCGCGTCCTCGACGAGAAGGGGCAGAAGATGTCGAAGACCAAAGGCAATGTCGTCGATCCGCTCGACATCATCGATGAATATGGCGCCGATGCGTTGCGCTTCGCGCTCGCCATCGCGGCGGGGCAGGGACGCGACATCCGCCTCGGCCTGAACCGGGTGGAGACCTGCCGCAATTTCGGGACCAAGCTGTGGAACGCGGCGCGTTTTTGCGAGATGAACGAATGCGTGCGCAAGCGCGAATTCGATCCCGCCTCGGTGGATACGACCGTCAACAAATGGATCGTGGCGGAAACCGCGCGGGCCGCCGCCGAAGTGACCGCCGCTCTCGAAGCGTATCGCTTCAACGAGGCCGCGGGCGCGATCTATCATTTCGTCTGGGACGTGTTCTGCGATTGGTATGTCGAATTCATCAAGCCGGTGCTGAACGGCAATGACGAAGACGCAAAAGCCGAGACCCGTGACACCGCCGCCTGGGCGCTCGACCGCATCCTGCAATTGCTGCATCCGTTCATGCCGTTCATCACCGAGGAATTGTGGGCGCGCATCGCCGAACATGCGACGCCACGGCGCTCACAACTGATGTTGTCGTCCTGGCCCGATCTGTCCGGTCTGCCCAAGCATGAGGACGCGCGGGCGGAGATGAACTGGCTCATCGATTTGATTTCCGGTGTGCGTAGTGTGCGCGCGGAGATGAATGTGCCGCCTTCCGCGCGCATCGTGCTGCTGCTTAAGGATGCGGGGGCGCAGACCACGGCCAGGCTGGGACGCCATCGCGATGTCGCACTCACCCTGGCCCGGCTCTCAACGGCGCGCACGGCGTTCGACATTCCGCAAGGTTCCGCGCAATTCGTTCTGGGCGAGGCGGTGGCCGCACTTCCCTTGGGCGACGTGATCGACCTCGACAAGGAACGCGCGCGCCTGGCGAAAGATTTGAAAAAGGCCGAGGACGAGATCGCGAAATTCGATGCGAAATTGAACAACGCGGCCTTTGTCGCCAAAGCCCCCGAAGAGGTGATCGACGAGCAGAAAGAGCGCCGGGCCGAAGCCGCCGGCGTTGCGGGGCGCCTCAGGGAAGCTTTGAAACGATTGAGCGGGGGAGGGGATAATGCCTGATCTTCTGCTCGAACTTTTCTCCGAAGAGATTCCCGCGCGCATGCAGGTGCAGGCGGCAAAGGATTTGGAACGACTCGTCGTCGGCGCGCTGTCGGATCGTGGATTGCTGTTCGAGGCCGCGCGCGGCTTTGCCGGTCCACGGCGTCTGACGCTGGCGATTCAAGGCTTGCCGGTGAAGCAGCCGGACGTCTCGGAAGAAAAAAAAGGCCCGCGTGTCGGCGCGCCCGAAAAGGCCATTGAGGGATTTCTGAAATCGGCCGGCGTTACGCTCGACCAATGCGAGACGCGCAGCGACGTCAAGGGCGAATTCTATCTCGCGGTGATCGCGCGCAAGGGCCGCGCGACTACCGATGTGCTGAGCGAAATCCTGCCCGAACAGATCGCTAAACTCCCCTGGCCGAAAAGCATGCGCTGGGGCGACGGCAATTTCCGCTGGGTGCGGCCGCTGCACGGCATCGTGGCGACGTTTGAAGGCGAGGTGGTTCCGTTTGAAGTTGCGGACGTGAAAAGCGGCAATGTCACGCGCGGCCATCGCTTTCTGTCATCCGGAGAAATTACCGTTCGCCATTTCGAGGATTACGAAAAAAAACTGCGCGATGCGCATGTGATCCTGGATGGCGCGGAACGGCGTGAGATTATCCTGCATGCGGCGCAGCAAAAGGCGTTTGCGCTTGGACTGGAATTGATTCCCGACGAGGGGCTCGCGAATGAAGTGATGGGCCTCGCCGAATGGCCGGTGGTGCTGATCGGGCAAATCGATCCCGAATTCATGGATGTGCCGCCAGAGATTTTGCAAACCTCCATGCGCACGCATCAGAAATATTTTTCCTTGCGCGATCCCGCGCGCGGCAAGCTGGCGAACCGTTTCGTGGCGGTCGCGAACATGGCGGCCGACGATGGTGGCTACGAGATCGTTGCCGGCAATGAGCGTGTGCTACGCGCGCGCCTCTCGGACGCAAAATTCTTCTGGGACCAGGACCGGAAGCGCACGCTCGAAAGCCGCGTTGACGATCTGAAAAACATCGTCTTTCACGCCAAGCTCGGCACGCAATTGGAGCGCGTAGACCGAATCGAAGCCTTGGCAGGTGAAATCGCCAAGATCATCGGTGCTGCCCTCGGCGAAGCCGAACGAAATAAGCTCATCGAGAAGGCGAAGCGCGCCGCGCGTCTGTGCAAGGCCGATCTGACCACTGGCGTTGTGGGCGAATTCCCCGAACTACAAGGCGTCATGGGCCGTTACTACGCGCTGCATTACGACGAGGCGCCGGAAGTCGCCGATGCCATCCGCGATCATTACAAGCCGCTCGGACCATCCGATGCTGTTCCAACCGCGCCCGTCTCAATCGCTGTCGCATTGGCGGACAAGCTCGACACGCTCGTTGGATTCTTCGCGATTGACGAAAAGCCCACCGGCTCTGGCGATCCTTATGCGCTTCGTAGAGCGGGTCTGGGAGTAATTCGAGTTTTATCAAATTGCACGTTACGCATTGAGTTAGTGCAACTGCTCGCTTCTCATGAAGACCGCATAATTAAGTCAATTCTAACTGTTACAGCGCAGGCGGCACTAAAGCTCCCAGGGAACACACTATTCCCACCACATATCAGAGTTTCGCCAAGGAATACTGCGCTCCAGAATTCAACCCAAATATCATTGGATATTCTTGCTTTCTTTGCCGATCGCCTCAAAGTTGCGTTGCGTGAAAAAGGTGTGCGCCACGATCTGATCGATGCGGTGTTCGCGCTTGGGTCAGAGGAGGATCTGGTTCGTCTCGTCCGCCGTGTCGAGGCTTTGCAAGCGTTCCTCAAAACCGACGACGGCGCCAATCTTCTCACCGGCTATCGCCGCGCGGCGAACATTCTGAAAATCGAAGAGAAGAAGGACAAGCGCGACTATCGCGGCGTGCCGGATGGTCTGAAGCAGGATGAGGAAATCGCGCTCCAACGCGCGCTGACCCACGCCAAAGTTGAAATGGCCAAAGCGCTGGCTGCCGAAGATTTCGCCGATGCCATGAGGGCGCTGTCCTCCTTGCGCGTGCCTGTCGACCACTTCTTCGACAAGGTCACCGTCAACACCGACGACAAGACCTTACGCGAGAACCGGCTGATGCTGCTGTCCCAGATCGTCGAGACCGCGCATCAGGTGGCCGATTTCTCCAAGGTCGAAGGCTAAACGCAGCACCTGTCATCGCCGGGCCATCCTCGCGAAAGCAAGGTCCGGCGATCCATGCTTCCTCCCCGATGAAAGTGTTTCTGGATGGCGGCGCTTCGGCCGGCCATGACGGCAAGAGGTTAGGGAAAACATTCTCGGCCGGTCTTGTCCGGATATTCTTCGCCCCCATGTCTGAGGGTCGTCCGATAGAGAACATTTCATGATTTTCGTATGGTTAACGCACCCAATTACACCTCTATTCGCACCTTATTTTCCGTCTTCTTTTGGAAGAAAAGCCAAGCAAATAGCCAAAAATTTCCTCTCAGCGCCGATTTTTCAGGGGGGAGGGGGTGGCATCCCGGTGGGGGCCACGTCACAATGAAAAATCAGGGATGAAACGCCCCCGGCCGGGCAGCTCAACCACACAAGGAAACCGGGGCGAATGACGCAGTGGGTCTATAATTTTGGCGCGGGCGCCGCTGATGGGCGTGCTGACCTCAGGGCGCTTCTGGGCGGCAAGGGGGCGAACCTCGCCGAGATGAGCAATCTCGGCCTTCCCGTGCCGCCGGGCTTCACCATCACGACCGAGGTCTGCACCTATTTCTACAAAAACGGCCAGAACTATCCGGACGATCTGAAGCAAGCCGTTGAAGCGGCGCTGACACAGGTGGGCAAGCTTGCCGATGGACGCTTTGGCGATGCGGTGCGTCCTCTCCTTGTCTCGGTGCGCTCAGGCGCGCGCGCCTCCATGCCGGGCATGATGGATACGGTGCTCAATCTCGGCCTCAACCCCGGCACGGTGGAGGGGCTTGCCCGGCAAACCGGCGATGAACGCTTTGCCTATGATTCCTATCGCCGCTTCATTCAGATGTATTCGGGCGTCGTGCTGGAGGTCGATCATTCTCATTTCGAGGAGATCCTTGAAAATGAGAAAGAGGCCAAAGGCATCGAACTTGATACCGACCTCGATGCCGCGGATTGGAAGCGCATCGCCGCACTCTATAAGGCCAAGGTCAAACAGGTTCTGGGCAAACCGTTTCCCGACGACGTGAACGAGCAATTGTGGTGCGCCATCGGCGCGGTGTTCGGCTCGTGGATGGGCGCGCGCGCGAAAACCTATCGGCGGCTCAATAACATCCCTGAAGATTGGGGGACCGCCGTGAATGTGCAGGCGATGGTGTTCGGCAATCGCGGCCCAACGTCTGCGACCGGCGTTGCGTTCACGCGCGATCCTTCGACCGGCGAGCGCGCGCTGTACGGCGAATTTCTCATCAATGCGCAAGGCGAGGACGTGGTGGCCGGCATCCGCACGCCGCAATCCATCACCAAACGCGCGCGTGAGGCGAGCCGATCGAAACGCGCATCCATGGAAGAGGCCATGCCCAATGCGTTCGTCGAACTCTCGCGGATCGCAGATGCGCTTGAAGCGCATTACCGCGACATGCAGGACGTGGAATTCACGGTGCAGGAAGACAAGCTCTTCATGCTCCAGACACGGTCCGGAAAACGCACCGCAAAGGCGGCGTTGCGTATTGCCACCGAGATGGTGCGCGAACAACGCATCACCCAAGACGAAGCGGTGATGCGTGTGGATCCCTCCGCGCTCGATCAATTGCTGCATCCGACACTCGATCCGAATGCGCCCAAGGAGCTGATCGCTTCTGGGCTTGCGGCATCGCCTGGAGCGGCCTCGGGCGAGGCGGTCTTTACCGCCGATGAAGCCGAGCGCGCGGCCAGCGATGGCCGGGATGTAATTCTGATACGGCTCGAAACCAGTCCGGAAGACATTCATGGCATGCACGCGGCCAAGGGCATCCTGACGGTGCGCGGCGGCATGACCAGTCACGCCGCTGTGGTCGCCCGCGGCATGGGACGCCCCTGCGTAACAGGTGCGGGCACGCTGAAGATCGACGTAGAGCGCGGCGCGATGAGTACCGGTACGATGACCATTTCCCGCGGGGACATCGTTACCATCGACGGTGCGGCGGGGAAGGTTTATCGCGGCCGTGTACCGACGTTGCACCCTGAAGTTTCTGGCGATTTCGCCACGTTGATGGGGTGGGCCGATGCGCGGCGGCGCCTGAAGATCCGTACCAATGCGGACACGCCGTCGGATTGTGAGACGGCGCTGCGTTACGGCGCGGAAGGGGTGGGACTTTGCCGCACGGAGCATATGTTCTTCGATGCCGAGCGCATCCTGGCGGTGCGCCAGATGATTCTCGCGGATGACTTGGCGGGCCGCAAAGCCGCGCTTGCCAAACTCCTTCCCATGCAACGGGGAGATTTCCACAAGATTTTTCGCCTGATGGCTGGGCTTCCGGTTACCATAAGATTGCTCGATCCGCCGCTGCACGAGTTCATTCCGCATTCCGATGAGGAGATCGCCGAAGTGGCGAAGGCGGCTGGTAGCGAACCCGCCAAATTGCGCGCTCGCGCGATGGCGCTCGCCGAATCCAATCCGATGCTCGGCCATCGCGGCTGCCGGTTGGGGATCACCTATCCGGAAATCTACGAGATGCAGGCGCGCGCGATTTTGGAGGCCGCGTTGGATGCGGAAAACGAAAACGGCAAGCCCGTCGAGCTGGAAATCATGATCCCGCTGGTCTCCTTCAAGAGCGAACTCGATTATCTCAAAGAGAGGATCGAGGCCGTAGCGCAAGCCATTAAAACGGAATGCGGCAAGGCGCCTTCCTACATGATCGGCACCATGATCGAGCTGCCGCGTGCCGCCCTGATGGCCAAGCAAATCGCTGAAACAGCGGAGTTTTTCAGCTTCGGCACCAATGACCTTACGCAGACGGCGTTGGGCGTTTCGCGCGATGACGCAGGAAGTTTCCTGAGTGAATATCTCGCACGCGGGTTCATCGAACGCGATCCGTTCGTTTCGATAGATCGCGACGGCGTCGGTGAATTGGTCGAGATTGCGGTGAAACGCGGCCGGTCCGCGCGTCCGAAATTGAAGCTCGGGATTTGCGGCGAGCACGGTGGCGACCCCGACTCGATCAGGTTCTGCCATGAGGTGGGATTGGACTATGTTTCGTGTTCGCCTTTTCGCGTACCGGTCGCCCGCCTCGCGGCAGCTCAAGCAGCGCTCGCAACCGCGCGAGAAAAAGACTGAACAATATGTGCCGTCCACGGATTATCCTTCTACGGATGATCGTGGGAACCTGACGCCGCGTCATGATTTACCATATTCGCGGGTTGACATGGTCCTTAACCCGCTGTTAGCAAAGTATGTGAGGTAGGCCCGCAATCGTGCTTGAGAAGGATACAGCCTGGCATGATGAATGGAGTAGGCAACGCTCATCGGCGCGCAGACTGTGTTGTGGTGGGTGCGATAGCTCTTCTGGCGGTCAGCAGCGTTTCAGCTCACGAGTTTAATCTTTATACGTATGAATTGGAGGCCCGCGCGGCGCTTCCCGATTACGTTGCGGTGACGCAGTCGCCGGTTGCCCTTGCGAGAGCCTACGCGGCAGCGGAATCCGACTGCTTGGCGCAGGTGCTCTATTATGAGGCGCGCGGCGAAGGTCTCGATGGCGAGAAGGCGGTCGCCGAAGTCGTTCTCCAACGCACGGTCAATCGCGATTACCCCGAAACGGTGTGCGGCGTGGCTTATGACGGCGTGCAGCCCGACCGGCGCGATTGCCAATTCTCTTTTGCCTGCGACGGCTCGCTGCGCAAACCCAAAGACGCGGTAGCGTGGACCCGCATCCGGCAATTGGCAGATAAAATCATGACCGGCGCGATTCGGCTTTCCGGTGCGACCGGGCACGCAATCGCCTATCACAGCGTGGATGTGGCGCCAGCTTGGGCGGACAGCATGCTGAAGACCGCGACAATTGGAAACCACGTCTTTTACAAGCGCGATCCGATGGCGCAGATGCGGCTTGCGCAAGCGGTGGCAAAGCCGATCGAATCGCTCTCGGGCATGTTCACCCCGGCCATGACGACGGGGCCGGCGGTGCCTTCAGAGGAAGTCCAGCCCTAGGTCCAAATTCCGGGCGCTGTGGGTAATGGCGCCTGAAGAAATGTAGTCGACGCCGGATTCCGCGATGGCGCGCACGCGCTCCAGGGTAACCCCACCGGATGCCTCAAGCCGGGCACGGCCTCTGGTGATCGCGACAGCACGTTTCATCGTTTCGGGCGGCATGTTGTCGAGCAATATGGCGTCCAGCCCAAGAGCAAGCGCGGATTCGAGCTGTTCCAGCGTATCGGCTTCGACCTCGATCCTGACCATCGGACCAAGCCGTCCGCGCAAGGCGCGCACCACGGCCTCGATGCCGCCTGCCGCTGCAATATGATTGTCTTTCACCAGTACCGCATCATCGAGACCGAAGCGATGATTGAAGCCGCCTCCGCAGCGCACCGCATATTTCTCCAAAATGCGCAGCCCGGGTGTCGTTTTGCGCGTACAGATGATCCGCGCATTGGTGCCGGCCACCGCTGAGACGAGTCGATGTGTTGCCGTCGCGACGCCGGAAAGATGGCCTATGAAATTCAGCGCCACACGTTCGGCGGTAAGGATGGCGCGCGCAGGTCCCTCCAACGCGGCAACAATATCGCCCTCGGCCGCGCTGCTTCCGTCCGGAAGATTCACAGTGAAAACGATGGCAGGATCGATCAGACGGAACGTGATGTCGGCGGCGATAAGGCCGCAGATCACGCCTGTTTCTCGCGCGGCGATTTCAGCGCGCGCTATCTGGCCCTGCGGGATGATTGCATCGGTGGTGATGTCACCAGCGCGTCCCAGATCTTCTTCCAACGCCCGGCGAACGAGCGGCTCGATCAGAAGAGCATGCGGTGGATTGGTGTGGGGAAGAGCAAGCCGGTTCTCCTGTTGTGACAGGCCGGCCGCCATCACGCCGCCTCGCGCTGCAGACCGCGTGCTCGCGGCTTTACTTTCAGCATGGCTTCCACCGCGGCGCGCGCGCGGGCCGCGATCAAAGGCTCTACGCTGACTTCGGTCGTCATGGTTTCCAGCGAATGGAGAATTTTCGGCAGCGTGATCCGCTTCATGTGCGGACAGAGATTGCATGGGCGCACGAAGGATACGTCCGGGTATTCCACCGCAACATTGTCGCTCATGGAACATTCGGTCATCAGCACGACGCGCTTGGGACGCTTCTGACCGACATAATCGATCATGCCTGACGTTGAGCCTGCGAAATCGGCTTCCGCTACCACTTCGGGAGGACATTCCGGGTGCGCGAGTACAATCAGGCCGGGATTGGCGCTGCGCAAGTTGCGAACGTCCTCTGCAGTGAATCGCTCATGCACCTCGCAATGGCCCTTCCAGGTGATGATCTTGACGGTAGTTTGTTTGGCGACATTCTGGGCAAGGAATTCGTCGGGGATCATTATCACAGAATCGACGCCCCATTCGGCGGCGATCGACTCCACAACATCGACCGCATTGGAGGATGTGCAGCAAATGTCGGATTCGGCTTTCACCTCCGCCGAAGTGTTGACATAGGTGATGATCGGCAAACCCGGATAATTCTGCCGCAAGAGACGCACATCGGCGCCATTGATCGACGCGGCAAGGGAGCAGCCTGCCTCCACGTCCGGAATGAGCACCTTCTTGTGCGGCGACAGGATTTTCGCCGTCTCCGCCATGAAGTGTACGCCTGCCTGAACGATAATTTTTGCATCCGTCTTGGCAGCTTCGCGGGCAAGTTGGAGCGAGTCGCCCACGAAATCGGCGACGCAATGGAAGATTTCTGGTGTCATATAATTGTGCGCCAAAATCACCGCGTGCCGCTCTCGTTTCAGTGCGTGTATCGCCGCCACGTAGGGCGCAAATACGGGCCACTCGATTTCCGGAACGACCTGTTTGACGCGCGCGTAAAATGGCGCTGTCGCTGCGGCGATTTCAGGAGTGTAAGGCAAGTTTTTCATGACGACATTTGTACTCGATATGAGCATATATAGGGGCTCAAAAAAGGCCGGTTCCAGGGGACCCGCCAATGACCATTATGCTACTCATGAGCATTACAAAGGTCAAGCCTATTCGTTGCGCTAACGCAGACGGCTGGATGTTAGACGCGCGCCGGGAGTGGGGCGCTCCCTCAAAACCTCGCGCCGGAAACGGAATTGTTCGGCCGGGCGGCCTCCGGCTTTGCGGGAGAGGCGTCCTGTGCCTTCAACCAGGCCCTGGGCTTCGACAAGCCGGCGGAAATTCTGCTTGTGCAGTCGAATGCCGGACAAGGCCTCCACAGTCCGTTGGAGTTCGAGCAGGGTGAATTCCGGCGGCATAAGCTCGAACACGACTGGGCGATACTTCATCTTTCCGCGCAGCCGCCCCATGGCGGTTGCCAAAATCCGCCTGTGATCGAACACCATGGCTGACCCTAGAGGGAGGACGGGCCCACCGGCCGGCGCTGCCTGCCGGTCCCGCTGGGCCTCTTTCACCAAGCCCGCTTCGTAAAGAAGCTCATAGCGCTCGAGCACCTTTTCCCCGTCCCAGGCAATGCCGTCCCCCCCAAAACAAAGCCGTATCCGGTCTTGACGCGAAACCCGCAAGTCCTTGGCTGAGGCGCTGTCCACGAACTGCGCCAACCGGGGCATGATCAGAGCGTCGATGATCGGCGGTTTTTTCTCGCGCCAGTCCTCCCAGGGAAAATAGCCATACCAATCGTGCCATAGGGTTTCTGGTCCGCGTCCTTGCTGAGGCCGCGTCAACGCGAGATAGCCCACGGACAATACGCGCGGTCCTTCGCCGGGCCGGGTCATATGGCGGCCGCGATCGCCGAACGTGTAAAGCTGCTCCACATAGCCAAGCTGCAATCGGGTCTGTTCCTCCACCCAATTGCGCAGACCCGATTCAAGGGTGCGATGCGATAAGGGATCGAACGTACCGAAAGGCAGCGCATCGGCATCCTCGCCGCGATGCATCACAAGCACACGGGGGCGCTCTTCCGCCACCGAGACGATCGCCGCCGACAGACCGATCAATACGGTTTGAGCTTCACCGGGCGTGACTTCGTTATTCTTTGCGTCGTCGGTGAATTTTCGCGCCGATGCCATCACAGCAGATCCAAGTCGAGCGGCAGTTCGACGATCTCACTTTGCCAGTTCGGCCGCCCTTCGCCCATGGCTTCAACGCCCGCAATCATGCGTCCTTCGCGGCCAAGGAGGCGGTCGGCATGGCGAATCATCAGGGGGTTCGGCTGGGCGTGAGGAGCCCGAAAACGAAGAGCCCTCGCAATGTGGAGTTCATGTCCCTGCCCGTGAAGGTTACACAACACGATATAGGCCGCGGCAGTAGAGCGGCTGATTCCCGCCCAACAATGAACCAGGAAAGGCGCTCTCCTGTCCCAATTCTTGGCAAAAGCAAGCATTTCGGCGATGTGATGCGGCTCCGGGACAACGCTTCCCTCAGATGGCTCGATGACATCGTGGACGCCGATGCGCAAATGGTGGTCGGGATGGATGGCTTTGGGGGTCTCCACGAATGGCTCGATCATCAAGGTCACGAGATGGGACGGGCGATGCCGGCGCACGGTCTCTTCGAGGTCGGCGTAAGGAGCGATCAGGATGTGCGACATGGTCTCAGTCTAGCAGCAAAATGCAGGCAGCTTTCAAGCCAGCGCTTTGTGCGGTTTGGCCGAGAAATGCGCTTCAGGCCACCAGTCTGTGGAAGCGCTCGAGATAGAGAGTTTGAGCATCGACTGCTGGAACGGGGACCAATCGCGGTGGCACCATGCCGGACGGGGTGCCGAAGAATTTTCGCGATTCCGTGACCGTGAAACCCGCCAATTGAATGGCTTCAAAATACGCCGACATCCGGTCAGCACGTTTGATAACGCCGGATTCTTCCGGCGTGTTTTCCGGCGGCAGGCCGAAACGAATGTGAATGGCGCGTGCAAGGCGGTTTTCAAACGCCTTGTAGTCGAGTCCGACAGCCATCTTGAAGGGGCTGATCAGGTCGCCGATCACATATTCCGCCGCGTCGTGCAGCAGCGCCGCTAAGCGCAAAGCGCGCGATGCCTTGGGCTTCAGCTCATGCACGAAACGCTCCACCACCACACAATGCTGCGCCACCGAGAACGCATGGGCACCCTTGGTCTGACCGTTCCATCGCGCCACGCGGGCAAGCCCATGCGCGATGTCGTCGATCTCGATGTCGAGCGGCGAAGGGTCCAAAAGATCCAGCCTGCGTCCGCTCAGCATGCGCTGCCAAGCGCGGGCCGGGTTGGCTCGGTCCTTCATTCAGACATCTCTTGTTTGCCTCTCTCTCTTTCCCGTCCGATAATAGCCACCCGACAACCGAGGACAACATGCCCATTGCCAAGATCCTTGCTCCCGTAACGGGAGGTGCTCGTGATGCCGCTGTCCTCGCTAATGCGTTAGAAGCGGCACGTCCCTTCAATGCCCACGTCATGGCGTTCTTCGTGCGGCCTGATCTTGCAGAAGCTCTTGCATTTTTCACGGATGGAATCTCGGGAGTGGTGGTCGAAGAGGTCGTGAAGGCCACCAAGGATGCAGGTGACGAAGCCGCCAGGCGTGTGGAAGCAGCCATCGATGCCATATGCACGGCCAATGGCATCACGCGGGTAACGCAACCGGCTCGCAGCAACGCCGTCACGATGTCCTTGCGCGAAGTTCAGGGCAATTTGGGGGATTTGCTGACCGCGGCGGCCCGGCTTTCAGATCTGGTGGTGTTCGGGCCCATTCGTGAGAACGACCAGGCAGGTCTTGCAGAAGCGTTCGTGCAGGTGCTGGTCGAAACCGACCGGCCGGTGTTGCGCGCGACCGATGAGGCTCCGAAAAGCTTCGCCCGGCGGATTGCCATCGGTTGGGACGGCAAGACCGCTGCCGCGCAGGCGGTCAGTGCGGCCATACCGTATTTCACGAAGGCCGACAGCGTGGAGATCCTGAGCATCCAGAGGCCTCCCTTAAAGGCCGAGGCCACCGAAGGATTGAAAGAATATCTCTCTCTTCATGGTGTCCAGAGCACCGAACGGCTCATCGACCCCGGCAGCAAACGCATTGGCGAGGTCTTGCTCGATGCGGCGACGCAAGGCGACGCCGATCTCCTCGTCGTCGGTGGTTATGGCCGCGGCCGCTTGCGCGAAAGCCTGATCGGAGGCGTCACCCGCCATGTGATCGCCCATGCGGGACTGTCCGTGTTCATGGTGCATTAACCGGAAAAACCCAGGTTTTGCCTAGAAAATAGGCAATCTTTGGGGCTCGTCTCAACACAAAATTCAGGGTTTTCTGTTATCAACGAAGGCGTCCAAACACGGCGTCTTTCGTGAATTTTACTGATGTAAACAGAACGCGTGCACCGCAAGAAATAGTGACAGTGGGCACCCTGTCATCTCCATCATCGACGCTTCTACATGGGTTGGCCCATATCGTCAGTCGCTGGAGCTTTACGCTCTCTCTGGCGCTGGGGTTCGCGACAGGGCTGACACTTTTGCCGGTAGCCGGCGGCGAATTGACCGGCGCGATCATCTCCTTCGGAGCAATATGCATTGCTGCTGCTGCTGCCCGGCAAGCCCTCGACCGCAAGACCCAGATAGAGGGTCTCGAACAACAATTGCTCGACGAAACCCGCTACCACGCATTTGTCGACGCGGCCGCGGAAGGCTTTTTTCGCACGACGCGCGAGGGCCGGTATGTGATCGCGAACCCGGCTTTGGCACGTATCTATGGGTATGAGTCTCCGGAGCACTTGTGCGCCGAACTCACCGACATCGGCCAGACGCTCTATGTGGATGTCAACCGCCGCGCGGAATTTCAGCGCCTGATTTCCGCAAATGCGCGGGTAAAGGATTTTGTCTCTCAAATCCGACAGCGGGACGGAACCTTGATTTGGATTTCGGAAAACGCTCGTACCGTCAGAGACGAGGACGATCAGTTCCTTTTCTATGAAGGCACTGTCGAGGACATCACGTCGCAGCGCGAATCCGAAGAGGCAACACGCCGCGCCTTGGTCGAAACACAAGAAGCCGTGCGTGCCAAGGCCGCCTTTCTCGCCGCCATGAGCCATGAGTTGAAGACGCCGCTCAATGCGGTAATCGGATTTTCCGATCTAATGCGCCAGGAATTGTTCGGCCCCGTAAACGAACCGCGCTACCGCGGCTATATCGCGGATATCCACGACAATGGCCGGCGTCTCCTTGGCATGATCAACGACATTCTCGATCTGTCGCGGATCGAGAGCCACCTTCTCGATCTTGACGATGATTTGGTCTGCGTCCAGGAGGCTGTGAGAGTAGCCTACGCCACGATCGTGGAAGGCAAATCTGACGCGGCGCCGATTGCCTTCGACCTTCCGGCGCATGTGCCTTTTTTGAAAGGTGACCCACGGCGTCTACATCAAATTCTCGCGCATCTTCTGTCGAACGCGGTGAAGTTTACGCCGCCTAAAGGCCAGATCACGGTCAGAGTGTACCTGACGAAGGGCGCCGAAATAGCGATCATGATTCGTGATACCGGCATCGGCATGGAGCCGGGGCGGATCGCGCACGCGCTGGAACCGTTCAAGCAACTCGACAGCAGCCTTTCACGCCGGTTCGAAGGTGTTGGGCTTGGTCTTCCTCTCGCCAATGCCCTGGTACGGCTGCACGGGGGGACCCTGACGATCGAGAGCGTGCCCGGCGAGGGCACCATTGTGACGATATGTTTCCCGCCGGAGCGCAGCGTCGAAACGGTACGCGCCGCCATCGCCTGAACGTCTCGCACTTAGGTCATCTCTGCGCTACATCTGGGCCATGAGTGTGAAAAACCGAAAGGCGTTGGTGCTGTTCTCGGGCGGTCAGGATTCGACAACGTGTCTTGCCTGGGCGCTCAGTCAATTCGATCGCGTCGAAACGGTAGGCTTTGCCTATGGTCAACGCCATGCGGCCGAACTCGACGCCAGGCCCAATATTCTGAGGCGTATACGCGACGAATTTTTTCAGTGGCGCGACAGGCTGGGCGAGGATCATGTGCTTGTGCTCGACGTCTTGTCCCAGATAGGGGGTTCGGCGCTCACCGATGAAATTGCCATTGCAATGCGGTCCGATGGTCTTCCGACCACTTTCGTGCCGGGACGTAACCTTATGTTCCTCACCGCCGCGGCTGCGCTGGGCACAAGGCGGGAAGCCTACGATCTGGTGGGGGGGGTGTGCGAAACCGACTATTCCGGTTATCCCGATTGCCGTGACGAAACCATGCAGGCGATGCAGAGGGCAATTACGCTTGGTTTCGCGCAGGCCTTCACTATTCACACGCCGCTGATGAAAATCGACAAGGCTGAAACGTGGCGCGTGGCCGAACGGCTCGGCGGCGAGGTTCTTGTGAACATCATCATCGAAGACACAGTCACCTGCTACCAGGGCGATCGTTCCCATCGGCAGGTTTGGGGCTATGGCTGTGGGGCGTGTCCCGCGTGCGATTTGCGGGCCGCGGGCTATCTGCGTTATCGCGGGGTTGCCGCATGACCTATCAGGTCAAGGAAATTTATTACACGCTGCAAGGCGAGGGCGCGCGCGCCGGCCGTGCCGCTGTCTTTCTCCGTTTTGCCGGCTGCAATCTGTGGAGCGGACGCGAGGAAGACCGCGCAGCGGCGATCTGCAAATTCTGCGACACGGATTTTGTCGGTACGGATGGGCCGGGCGGTGGAAAATTTGCCGATGCGGAATCGCTCGCCAATGCGGTTTTGAGCAAATGGCCGGCGGATCAGGGAAAACCCTATGTCGTATGTACGGGCGGCGAGCCTCTGCTCCAACTCGATTCCGCATTGATCCGTGCACTGCATGATGCCGGCTTCGAAGTCGGGATCGAGACCAACGGAACCTTGAAACCGCCCACCGGCATCGATTGGATCTGCGTCAGTCCCAAAGCCGGCGCAGACCTTGCTCTCCTTACGGGCAACGAGTTGAAGCTTATCTATCCGCAAACCGGCGCCGAACCGGAACGCTACACCGGGCTGGCTTTTGAACATTACTTCCTGCAGCCCATGGACAGTCCGGAGCGTGCCCAAAATACCGCCGCGGCAACGCAATATTGCCTGGCGCATCCGAAGTGGCGCCTCAGTCTGCAAACCCACAAACTGATTGGGATTCGATAGGGCCCTTGACGGCGGGGGCAGGTGCACTCTAAGGCCCGGCCATGTCCATGATCGAGATCACGCAGCAATTCGGCTTTGACGCCGCCCACTATCTGGAGGACGCCCCCTCGGCGTCCAACCGGCGCATGCATGGCCACAGCTTCTATGCCGAGGTCACCCTTCGTGGCATGCCGGATCCCGTAAAGGGGTGGGTGCGGGATTTCACCGAGATCAACACCGCGCTGTCCGACATTCGCGCGAGGCTGGATCATCAATTGCTGAACGATATTGCCGGCCTCGGCGCGCCGACGCTGGAAAATCTTACGCGCTATATTTTCCGCGAGGCGCGGGCGCTGATGCCTGAGGTCTGCCGCGTTCGTCTGTCGCGGCCGTCCTCGGGCCAATCTTGTGTTTTCGAGGAGCCCGGCAGTGCCGCGCAATAAGTCTCCGCTACAGCTCGGCCGGCTCGTCGCCGTTCCCGCCTCACCCGAACAGGCGGTGCTGGACGCGGTATCGAACCCCCATGCCGATACGGACTATGTGGCGCGATTCACGGCGCCGGAATTCACCACCCTGTGTCCGATCACCGGTCAGCCGGATTTCGCGCATTTCGTGATCGACTATTGCCCGGCAAAAAGTCTTCTCGAGTCCAAATCCCTGAAGCTGTTCCTTGCAGCGTTCCGCAATGTTGCCGGATTTCACGAAGACTGCACCGTCACCATAGGCAAACGCATCGTGACGGCGATCCGTCCGAAATTTCTGCGCATCGCGGGCTTCTGGTACCCACGAGGTGGAATCCCGATCGATGTGTTCTGGCAGCATGGACGCCTGCCGAAAAACGTCTGGCTGCCGGATCTCGAAGTCGAGCCCTATCGCGGCCGGGGCTGAGCCGCGAGCTTCGCGCATGCCGCGTGGCGATGACAGCTGACGAGATGATCGTTCACCATGCCGGTGGCCTGTGCGAAGGCATAAACGATCACGGGCCCGCAAAATTTGAAGCCCCGGCCTTTCAATTCTTTGGCCAGGCGCTCGCTCATCTCGGTCTTGGCGGGAATGTCCTCTATCCGCTTCAAGCGATTGGTGCGGGGCTTGCCGTCCACATGTTTCCAAATCAGATCGGAAAATCCTCCAGGCTCTTTTTCCATGATATCGAGCCAAAGTCGCGCGCCAGTGATGGCCGCCTCGATCTTCAGGCGGCTTCGGACAATGGAGGCGTCCTCCAGCAGGCGCTTCATGTCCTTGGCGCCGTAGCGCGCTATTTTCTCGGGCTTGAAGCCCTGGAAGGCGCGGCGAAAGTCTTCTCGTTTGCGCAAAATAGTGATCCAGGCGAGGCCCGCCTGGAATCCGTCGAGTACCAGCTTCTCGTAAAGCGCGCGGTCGTCGAATTCCGGCACACCCCACTCTTCATCGTGATAGGCGCGATAGAGCGGGTCTTCGCCCGGCCACGGACAGCGCGATTGCTCAGACATGAAGCCACTCCGGTTTGTTCAATTGGACCTCCCGGCCGTCCGCCGTGACCGGCGCGCGTTTTGCTTCGGCTTCCGCCCAGCGATCGAGACGCACGAGCGCAAGCGCTCTTCCGTTCGCGCCGGTCGCAAACGTGGCCAACTCGCGTTCCTCCGATATGATCGGCGTGCCGGGCGCGGGCGCCTCGCCGGCAAATTCCGCCACGAAGAAACGACGCCTTGCCGCTGCGCGATGCTTCATGCGGGCGGTCACCTCCTGTCCGATAAAGCAGCCCTTCTTGAAGCTGACGCCATTGAGTTCTTCGAGCCCGGCATCGAGGGCAAATACGGAATCGGGCGTCAGGTCGGCACTGTCGGGAACGCCGAGCACAAGGCGGTGGAGCTGATAGTCGCTTGCCGCGAGACCGCCAATCGCGTTTGCAAGCGCGTTACGCGCGCCGATCATCCGCACCCCAAGCGATGGATGCCGGGGATCGCGGAAACGCACCACATCGCCGGGGATTTCGAATGCCCCGTTATCGTCCCAAGCCGCGGCCAAAGCGAGATCGGTTGGGTGGGCGATCTTCACCTTCGCGCGGAGTTTGTAAAGCGTGAGCCGCTTCATCAGATCGGTGGCACGCGAGGCCGCGCAATCGATCAGCAGCCGGCCCTCAGCGTCAGGAACGACGAAAAAGTCGAACAGGATTTTGCCTTGCGGTGTCAGCAGCGCCGTATAGACCGGTTGTTCTTCGGCGACAGTGGTCACATCATTGGTCGTTAGCCCTTGCAGGAAATCGCGCGCTTCGGGGCCGCCGTGTGCAAGAACGGCGCGATCATCGAGAAATGATGCATGGATCATGGTTTCTCAGTTAGTGCGCCGCGCTCACCGAGGCAAGTGGTTGCCAAGTTCCGATGGGCTGTCGTACTTCTGACGTCCCCTTGAAGAAGGTTCCATGGCGCTGAAAATCCTCACCGTGCTGGCGGGAGCATCCGTAGGCGGCGCCGAAACATTTTTCGTCAGCCTGACGCTTGCCCTGGCGCACGCCGGGGCGG
>DASYEG010000165.1:0-3323 GCA_036499145.1 Micropepsaceae bacterium
ACTGTTCGAGCGGCAGGCGCTTGGGATAGGGCCATTGGATGTCCCCCGCCTTCCAGCCTTCCGGAAGCTGCCATTTCGCGGTGGTGGGAAAACCGGCGTCGCCCGGGTTGCGCCAATAGGTATGCCAGCCTTTGCGGATAGTCTCATGCACGATCAGCGTGACCGTGCCGCCGGGCGCAACCCCCGCACGTTCGGCAACGAGGCTCGCATTCACCTTGGGCTTGTCGTCGGGCAGCGCGCCCGATTGGGCAAAAGCGCCCGCCGGCGCGCCGAGCGTCAGAACCAAGCCGGTCATGGTCGCGAGAAACCGCATCATGGCCATAGCTATACTCTTCCGGGGGCTGCCGAAAAAGCACCGGCCCTGAGGCTCGCGGGGTCGTGAGGCGCGAGGCGGCGGTTCCCTGCCGCTAGGCAAACGCGCGCAAACGCCGGTAAGAAGCGGCGATGCGCATCACGGCAGGCAAATTCAAGGGGCGCGCGCTGGCCACGCCCGGAGACCAAAGTGTCAGGCCAACCTCGGACAAGGTCCGCCAGGCCGTGTTCAACATCCTGGAACACCGCGATTTCGGCTTTCCCTTCGCGCTTGAGGACGCCCGAATCGTGGATCTTTTCGCGGGCACAGGCGCACTTGGACTCGAAGCGCTGTCGCGGGGTGCACGCTATGCTCTGTTCGTGGACGATGCGGCCGGGTCGCGGGCGCTGATCCGCGAGAGTGTCGAGGCTTTCGGGCTGACCGGCGCAAGCAAGATCTGGCGGCGGGATGCCAGCGCGCTCGGACCGCTCGACACGCTTGGCGCTTTCGATCTTGCCTTCCTCGATCCGCCGTACCGCAAGGGGCTCATCGCGCCCGCGCTTGCCGGTTTGCGCGATGGCGGCTGGCTGAACCCGCCGGCCCTCGTGGTCGCCGAAATGGCGGAGGACGAGAATGTTCCGCCTACGGATGGATACGAGACTTTGGATGACCGCGTCTACGGCGATACGCGCGTGGCGATCCTGAAATTTTCTCTCCGTGCCCTCAAAGATTAGCCGCACGGCCTTGGCCCCGCTCCCTGGAATCTAGCGCCGCCCGAAGAGGCGCTCGATGTCGGCGAGCTTCAACTCCACATAGGTCGGACGGCCGTGGTTGCACTGCCCCGAATGGGGCGTCGTTTCCATCTCGCGCAGCAGCGCGTTCATTTCTTCCACGTTCAGACGCCGGCCCGACCGCACGCTCATATGGCAGGCGAGCGTGGCGGAGATGTGATCCAGCCGTTCTTTCAGCGATCGCACGGATTCGGACTCGGCGAGGTCATCGGCCAAATCGCGGATCAGCGCTTTGACATCCACCTGCCCCAACAATGCCGGTACATCGCGCACCATCAGCGCGCCGGGGCCAAAACCCTCGAGCACAAGTCCCAGAGCGGCAAGGTCTTCGCTGCGCGCCAGAATGCGGGCCGCTTCGCTCTCGTCCATCTCCACGATCTCGGGGATCAGCAGCGGCTGGCGCGCGACGCCGCCACCGGCGAGCGATTGTTTCATGCGTTCGTAGACCAGCCGCTCGTGAGCGGCATGCTGATCGACGATCACGATGCCATCCTTGGTCTGCGCGACGATGTAAGTCTCATGCAATTGCGCCCGCGCAACACCGAGCGGCGGCGTGTCATCGGCGTGATCCTGCCCATGTTCATGTGGCGCGATCATGGGCGCACGGGCCGCATCCGGCACGGCGGCAGCGAGGGGCGCCTGATAATTGCGTACCGAATCGCTCAAGCCCGAAAGATGGGGCTGCATGGGTAGCCTTTCGCTCGGCCACATCGGGGATGCGCGAAAGGCACCCAGTGCCGCATCGGCGACAGTGGTGGAAGCGCGATGGCTCGCCTCGTGAAGCGCGGCCTTCAGCGCGCCCACGATCAGCCCGCGTACGAGGCCCGAATCGCGAAACCGCACTTCGGCTTTGGCCGGATGCACGTTCACGTCCACGAATTCCGGATCGCAATCGAGGAACAGCGCCACCGCCGGATGGCGGTCGCGCGCCAGGAAATCGGCATAGGCGCCCTTGACCGCGCCGAGCAGCACCCTGTCGCGGACGGGCCGCCCGTTGACGAACAGGAACTGGGCCAGCGCATTGGCGCGATTGTAGGTCGGAACGGCGGCGAAACCGGAGAGACGCACGGATTCGCGTGACGCCTCGACGCGCGCCGCATTGTCCGCGAAATCGCGGCCCATCAATTTGGCGAGCCGCGCCAGCACACCTTCGAACAGGCGTTCCTCCGCGGCCAGCGACAGAACCTGGCGCCCCTCATCGGTCAGGCTGAACGCCACGTCGGGACGCGCCATGGCGAGACGCTTGACCACATCGATCACGGCGAGGGATTCCGACCGCGACGATTTCAGGAATTTCAGCCGCGCCGGCGTCGCATAGAAGAGATCGCGCACCTCGACCCGCGTGCCGGATTCGCCCGCACTGAGGAATCCGGCCGGTTCGGGACCGCCGACCGTCCCTCCCTCCACGCGAATCGCATGGGCATCGCCGGCCTTTGTGCGGCTGGTGATGGAAAGCCTCGCCACCGCGCCGATGGAAGGCAGAGCCTCGCCGCGAAAGCCCAGCGTCGCGATGTTGGTGAGATCGTCCGCGCCATCCGCGGCAATCGGCAGTTTCGAGGTGGCGTGCCGCTCGACCGCGAGGCGAAGCCCCCCCGCATCCATGCCTTCACCGTCATCCTCGACGAGGATCAGCGAGGCGCCCCCGTTCGCAACCGTCACCGCGATGCGGCGGGCACCGGCATCGAGCGCATTTTCGGCCAGCTCCTTCACCGCGGCGGCCGGACGCTCGACCACTTCACCGGCCGCGATGCGATTGATCGTGCCTTCGGCGAGACGGCGAATGGCGCGCACTGGCTTGGTCTCAATCCCCATGGCGACCCTTGATCGACTCGGCGGAGATTGTAGCGCAGTTCCGAAACAAGGTGCAGTTTTGGTCCGGCGGCCCGTGGCATCCTTCCACAGGACAAGAGAGTCCGTCAGGGCGCGCCGTGGGCAATCAAGAGGGACACGAAGGCCACAAAATTAACACGAAGAGATTTTTGTGCTCTTTGTGACCTTCGTGTCCTCCGTTATTTCCCACAAGCAAATGGCGCCGCCACTTGCGCAGTGGCGCCATTTGGCCGGCTTTTATCAGCCTAATTTATTTTCCGATTGGCGGCAGGCCGCTCACATATTTGAAGCGCTGCACGCGCTGGCCCTGCACTTCGGCAGAGTAGATGTTGCCCTTGCTGTCGATGGCGATGTTGTGAAGATTCTCGAACTCGCCGGGACCGCGGCCGACACGGCCGAAACTACCGAGG
>DASYEG010000166.1:0-6563 GCA_036499145.1 Micropepsaceae bacterium
GGCTGCAATGTCCGCCTTGCTTGTTTTATAGTACCAGCAGGTGGTGGCACAGCGGATCGGCAAACGCTTGCCTACGCTCTTGCATCGTTCGGTGATCGCCATGAGGGGGCAACCGATGGTGTCGGGTTCAATTCAACACAGTGCGGCCGAGATTTCCATCGGCGGCGGAATGCAGATCCTGATCATAAGCTCGGTCCGTCTGCTTCGGGACGGTCTCGCAGCGATGCTCCAGCAGCGCGCCAATGTGCAAGGTGCAGAAGTCGCCGAAAGTGCGGAAGCCGCCATCGAGGCGCTGGAACGGTCGGCGCCAACACTCATCCTCCTGGATGTCGCCGCCGATGACGGTCTGCTGGTCGCCCGTCGATTGGCGGAGGCAGCGCCTCACGTTCACATATTGGGGTTTGCTGCCCGCGCATATGATCACGACGTTGTGGCCTATGCCAGCGCGGGCATCACGGGTTTTGTCCCTCGCGAAGCATCCGCCCAGGATCTATTTGACGCTATCGACCGCGCCGTCAATGGCGAGCTACTCTGCTCTCCGCGTGTTGCCGCGACATTGTTTCGGCAGCTCGCCGTCCTGTCCAACACGCCGAAACACGGCGTCGGCCCGACGCAATTGACCGGCCGGGAGCGCGAAATCGTCCGTTTCATCGATGAGGGGCTTTCCAACAAGGAAATATCCCGGCACCTGTCGATCGAAGTCTCGACTGTCAAGAATCACGTCCACAACATCCTCGAGAAACTCAACGTAACCTGCCGCGGCAAGGTCCCGGCGCGTGTCCGAGTTCTGGAGACCTCCCACCCCGACTAGGTCCATCGATGCGTTTGGATCATAGATCCATCGGTTCAGGGCTGGATCGAAGGATCCGGTCAATCCGCTCTCGCGCGATGCAACGATACTTCGCTCGCCAGCCACACACATGCGCGTTGATGGTTTTAAGAGGCCGACAGCCGCCTCCACACGCCAATGGCTCGTGGCCAACAAATCCATGGCGGCGGACCATCGGATACAGATCCATCGACCATCGGAAACCAGCCGCCTGATCTATTCCACGTCCAGTGAATGACGGACATGATCCCAGCCGATGCTGGAGCGGCATTTGACCCATTTGCGAGTTCTTGTCGTGAATGTTTCCCGCCTTCTCGGCGACGTGATGGGCGGCATCGTAGCCGGTGACTCTGGGATCGAACTCGTCAGCGGAGTAAGCACGCAGGATATGCTTGACGCGATCGACGCCCATAATCCCAACGTGGTCGTTCTGGGTAGCGAAGCCGGCGCCATCGATGCGCATCTCGCGCTTATCGCCGCCAATCATCCGACGCTGCGCGTCATCTCCGTCGATGTCGATGGGCGGTCAGCAACCATTTACGAGCCGGGCGCTGTTGAGAGACGGGTGACCGACATATCGTCGCGCATGATGCTGAGCCTGATCCGTGGCTCGGTTGGATAGTCCACGTGTCAATCATGATCGCATTGCGGATGAAAGGGAATGTAGAGCAATGAGCTCCGGCTCAGACGCCAAGAAATCGGTGAACTTCCAGACAGTCGTTGTCCACCACGCGCACACCACATTGGCCGCCGCGCTGAGGGCATTGGACGAAATCCTCACGATCGCCGTGGATCGGCAAGCGCGCCTTCTGGGCCCAGCCTCTCTCCTGGATCCGTGGCGCGGCATGCACCTGGAACAGGCGGATATACGCCGTTTGCTGGACTCTGCTTCCAATGCCGAGCTTTTTGGATCCGGCGATCCCACGGTTTCCGATTGGCTTGCCGCGGCCCTGCGCACGTCTCCTCGCATCGAATCGATCGCGCGTAAGCTACGCCTGTCGAATATCGATCTTGCCATCCTTCTCATTGTGCTCGCGCCGGATTTGGATCTGCGATACGAGCGAATCTACGGGTATTTACAAGATGACATCGCACGCAAGCGCCCGACGCAGGATCTGATCGCCAATCTATTGGCGCAGGGCCCCGGTGAACGCCTGGCTGTTTGCGCACGCTTCGGCGAAAGAGCCCCCCTGCTCGCCTTCGACTTGCTTGTTACCCATGATCTCATGGATGCACCGCCGTTGGCGCATGCCTGGCTCGTGGACGAATTGTGGCGGAGATGGCTTCTCGGCGACACGGACATTGGATCTTACATAGGCGGCATGGCCCGCCTATTCATGCCGCCCCCTCTGGGGTTGGACCAGATTCCGCTGGAAGAGCCGATGCGGCAACGGGTGCGGCGGGCGATCGACGCTAAGACCGGCCAAGCACTCCGTTTGCGTCTTCTGATGCATGGACCTCACGGAAGCGGGAAATTCGCCCTGGCACAGGCGATCGGCTTCGAACTCAAGCAACGGCTTCTGGTGATCGATCTGCGCGACTGCGGCCAGGTCGCGGAACTCCGCACGCTCACACAAAGGATACAGCGCGGCGCCATGCTGTCGGGCGCTCTGCTCTATTTTCACGGCTTTTCACAATTCGAACACCGCGACCCGCAACTACTCCGGGTGCTGTTCGAGGCGCTGGGCCATTCGCCCTGCGGCTTCATTCTGTCCTGCGCAACCCGGCTTCCTCAGCTTCACGCCGGTGTTCTGCCCGTGATGCGCGTCGAACTCGCCTACCCCTCTCCAGACGTGCGACTGCAAGCATGGCGCCAGGCTCTGGCCGCCTATGATCTGCAAGTCGAAGAAACCAGCATTGAGCATATTGCGACGCGCTTTGCGCTGAGCGCGGCCCAGATCCAACAGGCCGTGGCCGAGACGCATGTCTCTGCCGTTACATCGAAGACCGGCGAGATCGGCTATGACGACCTCGCTTGTGCCGTCCGGATGCAATGCGGAACCGAACTGTCGCGCATGGCGACTCATATCGTGCCGCGCGCCGCTTTCGAATCACTGGTGGTCCCGGAGGAAGTGCAGGCCCAGCTTCGGGAGATCTGCATGCGCGTGGCGACGCGGGACACCGTCGGCCGCGAATGGGCGGGAGGCAGCGTGCATGCCCGCAGTGTCGGCGTCACCGCGCTTTTCGTGGGTCCTTCCGGTACGGGAAAGACGTTGTCGGCGGAGGCCCTGGCGCATGAGCTTGGCCTTCATCTGTATTGCATCGATCTCTCCGGCGTCGTCAGCAAATACATCGGCGAAACGGAGAAGAATCTCGATCGCGTGTTCGCTGCCGCCGAACATGCCAACGCGGTGCTGTTTTTCGATGAAGCCGATGCGCTGTTCGGCAAACGATCCGAGGTCAAGGATGCTCATGATCGCTATGCCAACATCGAAGTCGCTTATCTCCTGCAGAAAATGGAGCGGTTCGACGGGCTGGCGATCCTGGCTACCAATCTCAGGCAGAATCTCGACGAGTCATTTGCCCGCCGCCTGACATTCACCGTCAATTTTCCATTTCCGGAAGAACCCGAGCGGCGCCGGCTCTGGGAACAGTTGTGGCCGCCGCGCGCGCCGCGCCACGCGGATGTCGACCTCACCTGGTTCGCGCACGAGTTCAAATTATCCGGTGGAAACATTCGAAACACGGTGTTAGCCGCCGCACACCTCGCTGCCGCGGATGGAAAAATCATCACGCACCAGCATCTCCTGCACGCCACGCGCCGCGAATTTCAGAAGCTTGGCAAGAACTTGGTTCAGCCGGCCACGGGTGAAAGGCGGGCCGGATGACCTTTGGATCGGGTCGTTGCAAGATAGGAGAATCATCCGCACAGCCGGCCAAGCGGGACGAGCATTCCAAACGCACTCTCGGAACGGATGCCACGTTGGAACGAGCCACTTCCAACCGTGGACTCTCCAGTGCTTTAATCGGCGGCACCCCGCTTGACCCTCGTATACGCAGCGACATGGAGACCCGCTTCAACGCGCGTTTTGAGGATGTCCGTATCCATGACGATGATCAGGCGCATCGCAGCGCTGCGGAATCCGGATCGAAGGCCTATGCCTTCGGCACCGATATCGTTTTCGGCGAGAACCGCTACGCTCCGCACACCGCCGAGGGCAAGCAATTGCTGGCGCATGAACTGGCTCATGTCGTTCAGCAACGTCGTGGCGGAGATGTGCCCGGCGAAGGAACCCGCCCCGCTTTGGAAAAGGCCGCTTCGGCCGCCGCAAATTCTGTCGCGGCAGGAGCCGCGCAGGTTCCGGTTGGCGGCGCCTCTTCCGTCGGCGTCATGCACGACAAGGACGACCGCCGGAAGAGAGGCGGAAAAGGGGGATCCGGCGACGATGGCGGCGGCCGCGATAAGAAAGCAGAGCGCGATCGGGCCAAGCGGGAGACGCAGGAGCGCAAGCAGCAAAGGGCGTCCGCCGGCAAGGACGACCAACAGATAAGGGAGCAGCGCGCCGAGAAAAAGCTGCGGTCGCTGGAAAGGGATGCCGGAGCTCCGGGCGCGAAGAGCAGATCACTGGCCAGCAAGAACAAGAAGCTCAAGAATTTTGAAGATGTGCTGAAGGACGCCGGAGGCAACCAGGGCAAAAAGAATGTGCGCAAAGGGAAGATGGATGAGTTGCAGCGCACGCCTAGGGATGTCGCCGGTAATCCACAGGAAAAATTTGTGGGAGGCGGACGTGAAGTCCCCGGCCAGGAGTTACGTCCCGGCCAGGAGCACTATGCCCAGCCCGACTATTCTCTCTATCGCCGCCATCCGGACGGCACGGCGGAGCGCCTCCACGTCAATTTGAAATCCGACAAGCTCTATCAGCAGAGCCCGGCCAAGGCGCGGGCCACGGCGCGAAACAACACCGCCCAGGCAATCAAGAACTCGCGACATCTCCCGAATGGCGAAACCATCATCATCAGCTATGCCCATACTCCAGATCCGGAGATTCAGGCCATTATGCTCGAAGAGCATTTCGGTTCTGGGAGTCCGATCAGCGAGGTGAGGTTCGGGACCACGACGCATAGCCGCAGCACTTACAAACCGCCTGCCAAACCTCCCGCCAAACCCAAAGCGTCAAAGGGGAAGGCCAAGGCCAAGAAGCCGGCGCAGAAAAAGGGTGCCAAGAAAGCCGCCAAGGCAAAACCCGCGCAAAAGACTCAAAAAAAGGCACCGTCGAAGGCGAAGGCAAAGGCAAAGGCAAAGGGCAAAGCCAAGCCAACCAAGAAGTCGAAGCCGAAGGATACTTCAAAGGCCCAGGACAAAGTTGAAGGTAAGGGCAAGGCTGGCAGCAAGGGAGCCGGAGACGCGACGACGAAATCGGGCACCGAGGGCGCCACCGCCAAAGTCGAAAAGCAAACCGTCACCGACAAACCCGCGACGTCCACACCGAAGCCTGACGCAAAACCCGCGCCTTCGGGAACACCGCCCATTAATGACGCCGCACCGGCCAAGCCAGTCGTCGAGGCCAAGGCGGTCGAGCCGCCGAAACCGCCGACGATCACCGAACGTGGCGTGGTGCCGGAGGTAGGCCCCAAGGGACGCGGCCCCGCGATCGGGCCCTTCGAAGTGCTCGGGATTTTAGGAGCGATTCCCGCGGCCAAGGACATTCGCAACGATATCAAGGAGGGTCATTACGGCACGGCCACAGCCAAAGCCGCATTGCTGCGGCTTTCATTCGTCGCAGAAGCGGCTCCGCCGCTGTTCTCCGCGGCGGTGATCTCCACATATTGGGGCGAGCGGCACGAGAAGATCCAGGAAGATTCATTCGCCGCCGGTGAGGCCGTGGAGAATCTCGTGGAGCGCATCCCCGTCGTAAACAAAGTCCCATACCTGCCGAAAGTCTTGGGAGCGCTTAAGGCGGCCGATACCGCCGTCGGCGAATCCATCGCCTACACTGTCAAGGATATGGGGGAAGCGATCGGAGAAGGCGCCGAGGATGTCTATGACTGGCTGACCGAGCCGATGGTGAGTGATGAAGAAATGAAGCAGATTTTGAAGCAGTTCGAATAGACATGCCGGACGGTGCGCAGAAAACCGCGAGCAAGGCAAACACTGCCGCCCCGGAGCGGCGACCGTTACGCTCCATCGCGGTGTCCGCCGAAGCCGCTCCAGCGCTCGATGCGATGCGAGCATTGCATGGCCAAGCGGGAAACCGCGCCGTCACGCAAGCGATTGGTCCCGGGATACCGCTCGCGCCGGAACTCCGGACTGAAATGGAATCCCGGTTCGGGGCCGATTTTCACGATGTGCGCATTCACAATGATCGCCAAGCGCATGCCAGTGCGGCGCTGATGGACGCAAAAGCCTACACGCAGGGCCGTGACATCGTTTTCGGCATGGATCGCTTCGCCCCTCATGCGGGCGCCGGCAGGCGTTTGTTGGCGCATGAATTGGCACATGTCGTGCAGCAGCGCGGCGGCGGGGCAGCGCCCGCACTGGATGCGCACGGTCCGCATGAACGAGACGCCGCGCGCGCCGCAGATGCCTATGCCGGCGGCGAAGGTGCGGTCACCGTAGCGGCCTCGACAGGGCCTGGCGTCGCACGCGAAGAAGACGATGACAGCTGGGGCGCACGCTTTACGCGCCGTGTCAACGCGTTGAAGGAGAGAATTCCCGAGAGATACCGCGAACCGATTGCCAAAGTCGCCGATGTCGTGGCGGATAAGACCGTCAGCGTGGTGCTGAGTCCTATCG
>DASYEG010000167.1:0-10254 GCA_036499145.1 Micropepsaceae bacterium
CAAACCATGTTGCCTGTTCTACACGACCTCATTGTCGGGCGGCGTTGAGACGTGGTCTTCACGGATCGATATCGCAGACTACGGTCTGGGATCGGACGGCCTCGGGACGTGGTTCTATTCCAGCCTCATGTATGTGGCGAATAACACGGAGCTTCACTTCGTCGCGACGAAGGCAAAGTCCGACAATTCCATCCGCCAGGACGTTCATTATTTCATCTACGACACGACGGACGGCAGCTTAAAGAACTTCGACAAGAGCTTTTCTACGGCGGCGGGGAGCCTGCCGGTTCTGATCGCAGACCTGGATGCGCACTATCGAATCTTCGCGCAGCCGACCGCCGGCGGTTCAACAGGGATTCCCAAATTCCTGTTTGACGCCGCGGGCCGTGCGAACGTCCTGACCATAGACGGCACGCCTGGCAGCGGCGATTTCGATGTATGGCACTTGATCCTTCAGAGCGGATCGTGGACCGATACGATGATCGGGAACACGAATAGCGAAGTAAATGACTATGCTCTAATTCCGGCTGTGGCTGGGGGCGTGACGGCTTATTTTCCACAAGCGGCGACAGCGGGGTTCGCCGTTGATGGCGATTATTACACGACGACCCGAGACGCAAGCACCGGAACGTGGAGCCCTGTCGAATTATTCCTCGCTAGTGATGGGATAAACGCGCTGGCAGTTGGATTGCCGGTGTTGAACGGGATTGCCGCGCTGCGATTTGTTTTTTCAGAAATCCACCAAAGCTCCGCAGATAGCGGCGCCGGGGGGCTTCGCAAATATGCCTACGGTGATTTTGGCTATGTTACGGCAAGGAGCGCGCCCATGGCTGTGAATGCTACGTACAATCGCCGCCTCACGATAACGACGCATCCCGCCTCAACGCTGACGAATTTCCCTGTTCGCGTTAGTATCACGGACGCCGCGCTCAAGACTATCGCCAATGGCGGCCACGTTCAGAACAGCAATGGGTATGACATCGTCTTTGCCGCCGACAATGCCTATGTGACGCCCTATGCCTGGCAGATGGAGTCCTATGATGGAACGGCCGGAACGGTCGATGCCTGGGTGCAAATCCCTTCCGTGTCGTCGTCGGTCGATACCGTATTTTACATGCTGTATGGTGACGCGACGATCGCGACATTCCAAAGTACGTCGGTTGCCGTTTGGGACTCCCATTACAAGGGTGTCTACCATCTCAGCGTCGGCCTCAACGCGAACGACAGCACAGCCGGCGCCAATAATGGCACCAATAACGGCGCCACGGCGGTCGCGGCCAAGATCGCCGGCGGGGCCGCGTTCAATGGCACCAGCCAATATATCGATCTCGGAAATAATGCGAATCTGAAGATTGCTTTGCCTGCCACCATCTCGATGTGGATCAATCACAACGCCTCCTACAATCCTGCAACGAACTGGGACTGGTTCAGCAACGATGTTGTGTGGGGTGGATCGGGCAATCGTCATGGCATCGACATAGGCGATGACAATACCGGAAAAGTGGTGGCCTCATTCTCCGACGGGACTTCGAATTATAGCCTGAAGATCGGCACGACCACGCTCTCGAAAGGCGTAGACTATTTCGTCACCTGCGTTATTCGCGCGCACAATGACATCACCATCTATCTGAATGGCGTCGATGATGGCGGAAGTTACGCGGGGGCGGGCGGCAGTTCTGTCGGATACGGAACCGGAAGCGGCGCGATCGGCGTATCGCGCGGCGCGAGTGCCGGCGGCACAAATCAAGGTTTCTATTTCGGTTGCATCGATGAGCTTCGTGTCTCCGATATCGAACGCTCCGCGGCATGGATCGCGGCGGAATACACCAATCAGAATTCCCCTGGCACGTTCTACACGCTAGCGGCTGAGAATGGGCAAACGTTTCTGCATTTGAGGCCGCGTACGAGTCTGCGGCTTGCCTTAAGGGCGGCATGAACGAAAACGGTGCTGCGCTTGTTCGTTTCATTGCCCACGTCCAACAGGTGAATCATGTTGCTACTTCTGTTTGGTGTGCCGAGCACCGGCATCTCTGTTTTTATCGCGGAAACCGGTGATAACGTCGCTCTTCGCCTCGCGGCGGCGGCGACAACCCCTATTGATCCCCACTTCTGCGTGGTGGCGCCTCCGCGCCTCCGTACCCTCATTCCAGCGAGTACCAAGATGCAGAAATTCGACACCACCACGCCAGAGGGACGGCTCCTTCTGTCGGTGGATTTTTCGCGCCTGTTGCCGCCCGGCGTCACCATCGCGTCGGCTGCGGTGACCATCGCTGTCCATACGCTTTCTGTGGCCGATGATTCCGACGCCACGGACCGCCTCGATGGTTCCGCCATTGTGAGCGACGACCAAACAACAATCTCGCAATGGTTCCAGTTTGGTCTGGACGATGTCGATTATGTCCTGACGTTCGTCGCGAGTTTCTCCGATGGAGAGATCGTGCCATTGGCGGTGGAGATGCCTGTTCGCCTCTATTCCTGAAATTTCGTTCTTGATATCCACCAAACCCGCGTCGAAAGCCGCGGGTTTTTTTTAATGGGAGCTCATCATGGGAAACTTTTTGAATCTTCTGGCCGGCAAAAAAACCTATGTGATTGCGGCGATCGCCGCGGCCACCGCGGCGGCGCAGGCGCTCGGCTATGCGGTGCCCGACTGGCTCTACCCGATTGAAGGCGCGCTCGGACTTGGCGCGCTGCGCGTGGCTGTGAATAAGAGTTGAACGTGACATGGCTGGGCATTCTAAAAGCGCTCGTCCTTGGCGTTGGAGTCTTTGCCGATTGGCTGCGCGACCGGCAGTTTATGGAAGCCGGACGCGCCGAGACCATCGCATCGCATCTGGAATCGGCGCTGGATGAGATCGCCAAAGCGCAAAAGGCGCGCGATGCTGTCTATACTGATGTTATGCGCGATCCCGGGCGGCTGCGCGACGACGATGGTTTCAAGCGTCCCGATTGAGTCCGATGCGTCATTCTGCGTGGTGGCGAAGCCGATTGCGTGGTCGGCCCATGACAGCGATGAAACCATTCTTCAGGTTAAGGAGCACAATGCCGCCGGTTCGGCGCTCTGCGGATGGGCTGGGCTAGCCGGTGCGGCGGGCGGCCCGGTGCCCCTAATGCCTTCAAAATAAAGAAGACCGAATGGGCAATAATTAAAGAGACCCGCGGGATCGCTTGGAACCCGCAGGTCTCTAGCTTAAGACCGGCCTCGCGAGGAGGGGCGTTACACGAAAGACGGTCTCAAGTTCTTGATTTGCCAATCTCCATTGGGTCGGCCTTCTGTCTGTGCCTATAATCGCGCAGGCATTCTGAATGGAGGCTGGCGGGCGCGTTCATCGCGAGTTCATGCGCCGCGGCATAAAAGTTCCCCCAAATGCGGTACGTTGCGCCCATATTGGTTGCTCTCCTTTTGGGTGCAGCTTTGATTTCTCCCTCAACGGCACAGCCCTTTCGCGCCCGTCAGGGGGTGCAGTCCGGCGAAGTGCGTTCCTTGAACGAGATCCTCAATGGGATCAGGCGCGAACGCCCCGGCAGCCTTGCCGACGTGCAGGGTCCCAACATGGGCCCGCAGGGCGAGCCGCATTACCGCCTGAAATGGTTGACCCCCGACGGACGCGTGCTGTGGCTCGATACCGACGCACGCACTGGCAGGGTCCTCGGCGTCGAAGGCGACGACCGCCGCCCGGCCAGGCCTGCGCGCGGCGGTCTGTCCGGCCAGCGCCGGAATTATTATCCGGACGGTCCCCCGGTCGGGCCGCCGAACGGCTATCAGCGCGTGCCGGGCGGCTTAGGACGTGGTCTGCCTCCGGGTTATAATGGCGGCCCGCCCCCTGGGTACGATAGGCGTTCGCCTTCCAGCTATGATAATGGCCCCCGACCTGGACCCAGAGCCGGATCCGGGCGTTTCCGCAACGGCCGCTGACCATGCGCATCCTTGTAGTCGAAGACGATTCGGACTTGCAGCGCCTTCTGAAGAAGGCGCTGACCGATGCTGGTTATGTGGTCGATGTCGCCTCCGACGGGGAAGAGGGACATTTCCTCGGCGACACGGAGCCCTATGACGCCGTGGTGCTCGATTTGGGCCTGCCCAAGATCGACGGCGTAACCGTGCTCGAGCGCTGGCGCAAAGCCGGACGCAAGATGCCCGTGCTCATTCTCACCGCGCGCGACCGCTGGAGCGACAAGGTGGCCGGTTTCGACGCCGGAGCCGACGATTATGTCGCCAAACCCTTCTACACCGAGGAATTGCTGGCGCGGCTGCGCGCGCTTCTCAGGCGTGCCGCTGGGATAGCGTCGCCCGACATCGAAGTCGGCCCGCTCCGCATCGATACCCGCAGTTCGCGGGTGACGGTCGACGGCAATCCCATAAAGCTGACCTCCCTCGAATACCGCCTGCTTTCCTATCTCGCCCATCATAAGGGCCAGGTGCTCTCCCGCACCGACCTGGTCGAGCATCTTTACGATCAGGATTTCGACCGCGATTCCAACACCATCGAAGTTTTCATCGGGCGCTTGCGCAAGAAGCTCGGTGTCGATGTCATTCACACCATGCGCGGGCTTGGCTACCGGCTCGATGAACCGAGTGCCGCTGGGGACGAAACCTGATCCTAGCCTTTTCCCGGCCCAATTCGCTCACCTTCCGGCTGATCGTCGGAGCGGCGGTCTGGAGCGTCCTTTGCCTGGTGGCCGGCGGATTTGTGCTGTCGGGGATTTTTCGCGGGGCGGTTCAGGAGAATCTGGACGACCGGCTCTTCTTCGATCTCGACGGCCTAGTCGCCGCAGCCGAAGTCGACGCACCCGAACATGTGTCGCTGCAGGGGCGTTTTGCCGACCCGCGCTTCGAGCGGGTGTTCTCAGGCTGGTACTGGCAGATCGAGCCCGATATGCCTCAAACTCCCGATACACAGCCGCAAACCTCGCGTTCGCTCTGGGATCAGACGCTGATTCCGAGGAATTTCACGCAAGGAGAGAACAATTCGCTTCTGGGTTACGCTGCGGGTCCCGACAATCAGTCCTTGCGCGTCGTCTTCCGGCGCATTGCCCTGCCGCGCACCGCCGAAGGACGTGAGGACACGCAGGTCTTCCGCTTCATGGTCGCGGGCGACGAGAAGGAGATGGAAGCCGACGTCGCGCGCTTCAACCAGACATTGTTCTGGGCCTTTGCCCTGTTCAGCCTTGGCCTTCTCGCCGCCATTGCCATTCAGGTGCGGGTCGGCCTGATGCCGCTGCACCGTGTCAGCGAAGCGCTCGCGCGCATCCGCGAGGGCCGGGCGCGGCGTCTGGAGGGCACATTCCCGGCCGAAATCGCACCCCTGGTGGGCGAACTCAACAGCCTAATCGCGCATGGCGCCGAAGTGGTGGGCCGCGCCCGCGCCCACGTCGCCAATCTTGCACATTTCCTCAAGACGCCTTTGACCGTGCTGGCGAACGAAGCGTCCGCCTCGCCTTCGCCGCTTGCCGACAATGTGACGCGCCAGGTCATGTCCATGCGGCGGCAGGTCGATCACTATCTTGCGCGCGCGCGCGCGGCCGGCGCGCTGGATGTCCTGGGCAGCCGTACCGAAGTTGCACCCGTGCTGAACGATCTCGCGCGGGTGTTGAAGCGCATGCATCCCGACAAGGATCTGGCCATAGATCTGCACGTTGCGCCGGGCATCGCGTTTCGCGGGGAACGCGAGGATTTCGAAGAGATGGCCGGCAACCTGATCGACAATGCCTGCAAATGGGCGCGGTCGCGGATCGCGGTAGAGGTGGGGCCGCTCGAAGGCGGCCGTCTCTATCTGCAGGTCGAAGACGACGGCAACGGCCTGGCCCCGGACGAGCGATCGCGCGCGATGGAGCGTGGCGAGCGGCTGGATGAATCGGTGCCCGGAACCGGTCTTGGACTTGCCATCGTGCGCGACATCGCCAAGCTTTATGGCGGCGATTTCACGCTGGGTGAGGCCACGCTCGGCGGGCTTCAAGCCCGGCTTGAACTGCCGCGCGCGGCTTAGCGCCGTCACAATCCACCGTTTTCCGGAAAATTGGACAATGACCCATTAACCTTGCGCGTCTAGTGTGTCCGGTCGAGACCTCGAAGAGAGCCCTTTTGGGGGGCGATGCAGCTTGGGCATGCTCAGCACCGACAAACAGCTTCTGCTCAGCGGCTTTCTCGGAAAGCTGCCTGAGCATGTCGCCGCGCGCCTGGCCAAGGCGGTTGAGGTCGACCGGCTGATCGGCGGCACGAGTTTGCCGCACGACATGATCCTGCGCGCGCTCCGGCCGCAATTGCGCCAGGGCCCGGACCGTACGCTGCGCATGCAGACACCGCAGCGTTTTTTCTGCCGGCCGTTCGAAGACATTCTGGTCGGGTCCGAACGCAGTATCAAACAGAAAGGCCGGATCACGCGCGATTCCATCGAGGCGGTATGGAATTGGCTCGCGAGCGACCTCATGGCTGTGCGCCATCGAATCATCGTGGAGGCTTTGCGCGACGCGATTCTTCATGCCCGAGAGAGTGAGATCGAGGAGAGATGCGTCGAGTTGTGGAGCGAAGCCGCAGCGGTTCTGAAACCCGAATTGGCGACTGAGAAGAAGAAGGCCTTCGCGGCGAAGAAACTCGGCGGCATGGCGCTTGCCGAGGACGCCGCGGAAATGGCGCTTCTGTTGGAGGCGGCTCCGAAAATCGCCGAGCTTCAGGGGCGGCTTCCCAAGCCGATCGTCAACCTGTCCGAAGACGACCTTGTCTTCCTGCGCGATTGTTTCGAGCACTGGAGCGATTCCGATCCCGATCTTGCTCCCTATGTGCCGCTCATCGTCATGGGACGCCTCGAGCGTCGCTGGGAGGCGTTGCGCCTGGTCGGCGCGCTGACGCGCAAATCCGACGACACGCTGATCAGCAACACAGACCTCGGCGTGGTGGGCGAACTTTTGTTCGGCGACCTCGACGTCTATGTGAAGAAGATTCAAGCCATACGGCCGATGGATTTCGACGACGCGGAAACATTGCTCGGCAATCTTGCGGGATTCGCCGAACTTTCCAGCGGCATCGTGAAGGAGTTCGGCATCAGGCGCGACGGCAAATGGGGCCACCGCTTGACCAAAGATCGCGGCGCTGTGGCACAGGTCATGGAAGACCTTCTGGAACGCGCGCCCAAAGAAATTCTGGGCGCCTTGCCCGCCGCCAAGATGGGTGGTTTCGGCAAGAGCCCGAAACCACTGGATTTTTCGCGGGCGCCCGATCCCGAGCGTGCCGCCAAAGCCATGCGATACGCTCAGTTGATGCGGCATGCCAAGCCTTTTGCGGTGGCCGCGGCATTCAGCGCCAAGCTCAGCGAAACCATCGATGAAACCACCAATGTCCTGCGCACCCATACCGAGGACATCTTGCGCGAGTTGCGCGCCGCCGCGCCTGAAACGCGCGGCATCGTCGATTTGCATTGGGCCCAAACTCTGGAGCTTTGCGCGCTGGTGCTAGGCGAGGAGGAGACCGGTCTTCTGCGCCGCCGGGCTCGCGTGCCGGCACCGGCCTGATGCCCTTCTTGCGGTACGAAACGTCAAATTTGCGCATCGTTTAATCGGAAAATGCCGGATTAAGTCTCATCTCGACGGCGGGTGTTCTTCGTGCCACAAGGCGCGTCATGGCGCCGAAGGCAAATCCTCTGAAGCTCAACCCGTTGCAATTGCGCACGCTGACGCTTTTGCAGGCGCTCGCGGTGTTGCCCGAAGCCATCGAGCCCGGGCCCGGTGAGGGCGAGGTGACTGTCAATCGTTTCCCGCAAGCCCATGCCGATCATTTCCACCTCGGCGATGCGGTGGTGAACGGCCATGATGCGACCGGCCTCTTCAATCAGGCCGTTTGGAATGCGCTCTCACGCAAAGGACTCGCGCGAGCCGATTGGCCCAATGCCATCACGCTGACGCCCGATGGGCTGTCCTACGAGACGGGATTGGCGGAAGAGATCCTGCGCCACTCGGGGCATTAGCTTTTACGGTCATCGGCGCAGGCCGGCGGCGGTGGCGTGGAGCCGGTCTGGATGCGTTCCAGTTTCCAGTGCTTCGCGCAAAGAAGGCTGATTACGCTGTTCGGCCCCGCCAGATGCGCCGTCCCCACGGTGACCAGATATGTCCTGCCATCCTCCAGCATAGCCTCGATCTTGGGCTGCCACGCGCGATTGCGGTTGTCGAGCGTGAGGATTCTCTCCTTCGGGTCCATGTCGTCCATGGATATCAATTTCGGCAAATCGCCCTTGACCCATGCGGCGACCATCGTCCCGAACTCTCCGGTGTTCTTCTCGCGGCTGAGAAGTTTTTTCTCAAGCACCGCGGCCTGCGCGCCACCGCCGATCTTGGCGAGGACATCGAACTGGGATTGCAGGCTTTCGAGATAGTGCAATTCCTTGGCATGGGACTTTGCGTAATAGACGAGTTGTGCGTCGACGCCAGGTTCCAGCGGCCGCGAAGCATGTGTCCCGATGAAAGCCCGATCGAGCAACAGCACCGCAAGACCGGGCTGGAGATAATCCAATTTGTTCAGATCGATCTGCATGTCCCGTATGAGCGTGAAATATTGCTTCTGCGCGGCCGGCGACAACATCTGATGCAGGGTCTGGCCGCGCGGCAAATACCCGTAATTGTCCATGTAATAGTGGAATTCCGCGGTTCCGAAATCGAGATCGGCCTCGAACACGAACGCGTCGGCCGCCTTGATGGCCTTATCGATGGCCGGCGTATGCCAAGAGAAACCCTCGGGAAGGAGATGGATCGAGCCCAGGAAATAGACTGTGCTTTTGCCGTTTACGATCTTCCAGAGTGCGGGAGATGGCGAGCCTTGCCCATGCGTGGCGTCCGTAATTTTGCCGGGCTCGGATTTGGTCGCGGCGAGTGCGGCGCCGCCCGCGGTCAGGATCGCGGCGGTCGCCCAGGCGGACAGAAAAGCTTTCAAAAGCTCGCGAACGCGCATTCCACAACGCTCCAAGGATGCTCGTTCCGCTATATAGAAAGCGAATTAAAACCGAGCGAACGAAAGCGCTCTCTCGCGTCTTTCTTTTGCGTTCGGTAACCAAATCATTGTCAGGATTTTTCGCCAGCTATCGCGCAAATAGTCACTGGGAAGGCGCGCGCGCGGTTACCGGCGGGGCCGCTGCAGGTTTACGTTCGGCGGCGTTGGCGGGGCGGATAATATTGGACGCCGGCACCGATGTGGCCGGGATGGGCGGTACGACGATATTGCCTTTCGGCGGCGGTGGTTTTCCCGGACGTTCGATGCCGCTGGCCTCCGCCGTGAGCGCCGAGTTCGATAACGGCAGAGTCTTCAGTTCCTCGTCGGCGAAAAGCGCGGCCTGATCGGCATAATGCGGTGTGCCTGCCACATTCGAGCTGCCGAAGGGCACCACGCTTTCGACCTCCCAATGGCCATCCTTCGTCCAGGTGGAGATAAATGTGAAGGAATCGCCCGCGTCCGCCGTGGACGTCCCCGCCCGGTCCAGCCGAGGCTGAACGTCTATGCTGCGCAGGGTGTCGGGCCCGCCGCTGACCGCCAAATCGAGGTCTCCGCGTCTAAGGCGGCTCACTTGCGACCAGGTCGGATCCAACCGCGCGAACTGCGCCAACAGCCGGTTGGCGGCTCCTCGCAGTGTGGCGGTTGGATCGGGCTGCGCGATCCGGAGCGCGGAGGCCTGCAAAAGCGGAATCGCGGTCATCATCGCCAACGCGGTGCCGCGGTTTGATTTATCCGTACAAAGATTATAACGGCGAAGGATTTCGCCGGCTTCTTCGAGAAGCGGGTCGCCCGCATAATTGCGCCCACCTATTTCCTTGACGAGCAGGGCGAAATCCGAATCGGGCGTATAGCAATCATCGAATTTATACTTGCGGAATTCGCCCGCGGTGATCGAACGGTCGGCGGAGAAGAGCGCCAGCGCCCGGCGCGTCCGGTTGTTCAGCAGGGTTTCGATTCCAAGGCTTGGCGAAAAACTCTCCGGCTTGGGATTGAAGGGATCGGCCGTTGTACGAAAGGGCGCGGCATTCGCAGCCACGACGAATCCGCTTGCCGGCGCGATGGTTCGCGGACCGATGGATGGAGCAAGATAACTGTTCCACATATCAGCGCGGATATCGCCCGGAACGGCGCGGGTCCAGTCATAGCCGTCGGCGCGCTGTGGAAACGCTGCATTATAGAGAGAGGCGATGCGGCCAGTTTTGTCGGCATAGACGAAATCGAGACTCGGAATTCCTCCCGACGCCAGGACGGCGGTGAAATCTTCGAAATTCTGCGCCTTG
>DASYEG010000168.1:0-23077 GCA_036499145.1 Micropepsaceae bacterium
GACGCGCTGAAGGCTGGCAAGGTCGAACTCGCCTATCAATTCGCCTCTACCCCGGAACTCGGCCCGGATTCGGGCGCCGCCTTCATGGACGCCGAATTCCTCGCCGGATGGATCGCACTGCGCAATCTGCACAAACCCGAACTGGCCCGCCATCATTTCGACCGGCTCGCAAAGGGCGTGACCTACCCGATCAGCGTCGCGCGCGCGCATTATTGGCTAGGCCGCACCGCCGATGCGATGAACAATCCCGCTGGAGCAGCCGAAGAATATCGTGTCGCGGCCTATTATTCGGCCACATTCTACGGGCAGCTCGCGCTTACCAACATCTCCGAGCGGCCAATGCTGCACATGAACAATTTCGTGGCGGCCGATCCCTTGCCGTCCGAGCGCGCTGCCTTCGAGGCTGACGACCGGGTTCAGGCGCTGCGGTTGCTCACGCAGACCGGCGACCGCGGCATGGCGCGGCTTTTCGCGCTCGCCATCGCCGCCAGCACCACCGACGCAAAACAACTGCAAATGCTTGCCGAAATGGTGGCGTCAACCGGCGATCAGGCATTGGCGGTGAAAGTCGCCAAGAATGCGAGCTACAGTGACATCTACCTTCAACCCTATCTGCATCCCCTCATTCCGTTGCCGAAATTCTCCGGCGACGCACCGGAAGCAGCCCTCGTGCTCGGCCTGACGCGTCAAGAAAGCGAATTCGATTCGGGTGCCGTCAGCGTCGCGGGCGCGCGCGGCCTGATGCAATTGATGCCCGCTTCGGCCAAGCGCGCGGCGAGCACCTCGCGCCTTACCTACCGGCCAGACGATTTGAATAAGCCGGATTACAACATGCAGCTCGGGATGACGACGCTTGCCGAATATCTGGACCGCTGGGACGGGTCGTATATTCTCGCCATCGCGTCCTACAATGCCGGCCCTTCCAACGTGCGCAATTGGGTCGAGGCCTATGGCGACCCGCGGCAGCCAGGCACGGATCCCATCGATTGGATCGAATCCATCCCCTATCCGGAAACGCGCAATTATGTGCAGCGCGTGTTGGAGAATCTCCAGGTCTATCGCAACCGGCTCAGCAATTCCGACCAGAGACTGGTCATCCTTTCCGATCTCTACCGGCCAAATCCCGTGGCCGCCGGCGCAATCCAGCAAGCTAATTCGGCAGTGCCCGGCGCCGACGCACCAATCCCCGCGCCGCCACCTCCGCAATGAAACGCTTCGAGGAGCACTTCACGCTATCCCATGACGGGCTGCGGCTCTTTTATCGCGATTACGCCGGGCCACCGGCCCAAATGCCGGCGCGGCCCCCAGTGCTTTGTATTCCCGGGCTCTCGCGCAATTCCCGCGACTTCGATTTCATCGCCGGCCATATCGCGCAAACCCGCCGCGTGCTGGTGACGGACCTGCGCGGGCGCGGGCAATCCGATTACGATCCCGATCCGCGCAATTATTCGGTTCCGGTGGAAACCGGCGACGTGATGCAAATCCTCGGCACCGCCGGGATCGCGCAGGTCGTCGTGCTGGGGACTTCGCGCGGCGGTGTGATCGCGATGACGCTGGCCGCACTGGCACCTGCGGTCCTCGCGGGTGCCATACTGAACGATATGGGCGCGCAACTGGAAGCGGCGGGCCTGGAGAGAATCTACGCTGTCATGCGGTCACCGCCCTCCTTCAGCAATTGGGAGGACGCCGCATCGGCGCTTAGACGCACAAACATGGCTTTATTTCCCAATGTGAGCGACGAACGCTGGCGTGTCTTCGCCCACGCGCTCTATCGCGAGGAAAATGGGCGTGTCGTCGGAGACTACGATCCCAAGTTTCCCGGAGCCATCCTTGAGGGGCGCGGTACGAACCCGCGCAACCCGGCCGGGGCAGCGGATTTGTGGAAGTGGTTCGGGGCTTTGGCTGCGATTCCGGCGCTTGTGCTGCGCGGCGAGAATTCAGAACTTTTGTCGGCCGAGACAATTGCGGCGATGAAGACTGCGAAACCCGATCTGGTTTCGATCACCGTGAAGGATCGCGCTCACGTGCCATTTCTGGATGAGCCGGAGGCGGTCTTCGCCATCGATGCGTTCCTCGAACGCATCGCCTGAGCTTCAAAGACCGTCAGGGATGCCGCAGCCACTCACGCGCCTGGCGTTGGGCTTCGGCGACCTGACCTGAGTCCATCTCGCGCGAGAGTTGCGCCCGCCAAGTCCGCGCTTCGTTCACGCCCTTCATGGCGGCGAGATTGAACCATTTGTGCGCCGCGATGTAATCGACGCGGACGCCCTGGCCCGTCGAATACGCCAATCCCAAATTGTACAGTGCATCGGCGCGCCCATTGCGTGCCGCGGATTCGAATTCCGTCAGCGCGTCCATATCCACATACGCCATCGGCTAATCTCCCCTTCGTGACCGGCATCCGCCGGAAGTCCATGACCGCTCGCGCGGTCGCCTACGCGCGGCTGGGCAAACGCGCCCGCACGCCGCGTGACGATCATGGAAATTTTCTTCCTAAAGGGACGTTAACGCTGCGCAATATTGAGGTTAATGCGCATTAGGATTCAGGCGCACCGTTGGAGCGTCTATGCGCCGTCAGGTGCGGGCACGCTGGCCGAAGAGAACCTTTACCGCCTCGGCGTCCTTGCCGAGCTGATAATTGGGATCGCGCAAATAGGCCCCGACGTTCCCTCCCCGTTCGACCCCGGGACGCGCATTCATGCGTTCCCACCAGGCATGCACGTTGGGAAACTCTTCGATGTTCTGGCCTTGTCTTTCCCAGCTCTTCACCACGCCCCAGCATGCCATGTCGGCAATGGAATAGGCGCCCGCAAGAAAATCGCGATCCGCAAGCCGCCGGTTCATCACGCCATAAAGGCGGTTCATCTCATTGGTATATCGGTCGATCGCGTAAGGAATCTGATCCGCCGCGTAACCGCGGAAATGATGGGCCTGGCCTGCCATGGGCCCGAAGCCGGAGACCTGCCAGAACAGCCATTGATCCACATCTACCCGGCGCCGCTCGTCCCTCGGATAGAACTTGCCGGTCTTGCGACCGAGATATTGCAGGATCGCTCCCGATTCGAAGATCGAGATCGAACGTCCACCCGGACCATCGGGATCGATGATTGCGGGCATGCGATTGTTCGGCGCAATCGACAGGAAGTGGGGAGCGAACTGTTCGCCACGATTGATGTTGACCGGCTTCAGCTCATAGGGCAGCCGGCATTCCTCAAGCATGATGCTGATCTTGAAGCCGTTATAGGTCGGCCAGAAATAAAGTTCGATCGGGCGCTGGCGAAGCTTGCGCGAAGGCTCGGCGGCCGATTTGGGGATCGCGCGGATTTTGCGGGCGGCAGATGCTTTGGATCGGGCTTGCGGCATGGCTATCCTCAGGCACAGCAGGGGGCAAGTTTGAGACTTAGCCCAGCCAACCTTTGGCGGCAAACCTGATGAGGACAGAAGGAGACTGGAAGAAGAAAATCGGTGGCGGGCAGGCCGCGGCCCTCCGAAGAGGAACCGCGGCCTTTGCCTTCACCACCCGAAAGCGCCTTACATCATTGGCGCTGCAGGGGCGGCGGCTTTTTTCGCGCGCCGTTTGGCAGGCTTCTTCGCCGCCTTACGTGCAGGCTTCTTGGTGGCCTTCTTCACAACTTTCCGCTTCGCGGCGGCCTTCTTCGGCGCAGCCTTGCGGCCGGGCTTCTTCGCGACCTTACGGGCCGGCTTCTTCGCCGCCGCCTTACGGACGGTGGTCTTCTTCGCTTTCACTGCTTTTTTACGAGCAGGCTTTTTCTTTGCAGTCATCGGCATTGAAACGACTCCCTTTAGAGTTCGGTCGGCGCAACACGCACCTTCCAAAAACGTCCGGAAATATGCGGAGGTTGGGTTAATGAAGCAATACCAAGCCCTTGCGCGGCAAAACCCCTGTCAAGCGCAAAATCAAAAAACTCAATGAAATATTATGTTTTAATGCATCGTCTTGGTACGGACGAAAATTCCCGTTTCAACCTTGACAATGCCGCCGGAGTGCAAATTTTGACAGAAGCCGACGAATCACCCCTCGTCGGGTAACCCGAGTCGGCGGCGCAAAATCGTGTTCACAGTCTGCGGATTCGCTTTTCCCTGGGTCGCTTTCATCACTTGGCCGACGAACCAGGCGGCGGCTTTCGGCTTCGCCTTCACCTCCGCACACCGTTCCGGATTTGCGGCGATGACGGCATCGACCGCCGCTTCGATGGCGGTCTCATCGGTCACCTGACGAAGACCGCGTGTCTCCACGAGCAGTTTCGGATCGCCGCCCTCACGCCAGACGATGTCCGCCAGATCCTTTGCGATCTTGCCTGAGATGGTCTTCGCCGCCACCATCTGCACGATGGCGCTCGCGGCCTCAGCCGATATCAGGCCGGTGGCGATCGTGAGACCGGCTTTGTTCAGACGGCCGAAATATTCGTTGTTCAGCCAGTTTGCCGCTGCTTTGGCGTCCGCCCCTTCCGCGACCATGGCCTCGAAATAATCGGCCGCTTCCTTCTCGGCGACCAACACCGAGGCGTCATAGGCAGACAAGCCTGAAGCCGTGAACCGGACTTTCTTCTCGTCGGGGAGTTCGGGCAACGCGCGCGCCAATGCATCCACCCAGGCCTGATCGAACGTCAGCGGCAAAAGATCGGGATCGGGGAAATAGCGGTAATCATGCGCCTCCTCCTTGGATCGCATGGGACGCGTCTCTCCATTGCGGGAATCGAACAGGCGTGTCTCTTGCCGGATGACGCCGCCCGATTCCAGAATGTCCACTTGCCGGCGTGCCTCATAGTCCACGGCCTGCTGCACGAAACGCATGGAGTTCACGTTCTTGATTTCGCAGCGCGTGCCCAGCGGTTCGCTCGTCCGCCGGACCGACACGTTCACGTCGGCACGCATGGAGCCTTCCTCCATATTGCCGTCGCAGGTGCCGAGATAGCGCAGGATCGCGCGCATTTTGCGCAGAAACGCGGCCGCTTCCTCCGATGAGCGCATATCGGGCCGGCTGACGATCTCCATCAGCGCCACACCCGCGCGATTGAGATCGACATAAGTGAAATCGGGATGCTGGTCGTGCAGGCTTTTGCCGGCGTCCTGTTCCAGATGTAGCCGCTCGATCCCCACGGCCACCGTTTCGCCGTTCGGAAGATCCAGATGGATCTCGCCCTCCCCCACCACGGGCTGCTTGTATTGGGAGATCTGATAACCCGCCGGCAGATCGGGATAGAAGTAATTCTTCCGGTCGAACACCGAATGAAGATTGATCTTCGCCTTCAGCCCAAGACCGGTGCGGACCGCTTGTTCGACGCAATAGCGGTTGATCACGGGCAGCATGCCCGGCATGGCGGCATCTACCAAGCTCACCTGCGAATTCGGGGCGGCACCGAACTGCGTCGCGGCTCCGGAAAAAAGCTTCGCCTTGGAGGATATCTGCGCATGCACCTCCATGCCGATCACGATTTCCCATTTGCCGGTGGCGCCTTCGATCGGCCTGGCGCTTCGGGGGGGTGCTTCGCTCATCACATCCTCCACCAGGATTGCGGCGCGGCTTTGAAATCGGCGGCGCGTTCGATGGCGCGCCCCGTGCGAAAAACGGTTGCCTCGTCGAATGCCTTGCCGATGATCTGAAGGCCGAGCGGCAGACCGTCATGGGAAAGGCCCGCAGGAACCGAGATTGCGGGCAACCCGGCAAGGTTCACCGTCACTGTGAACACGTCGTTGAGGTACATCGAGACGGGGTCTGCGGTCTTGGCGCCGATGCCGAAGGCTGCGCACGGCGTGGCGGGCGTCAGCAGTACATCGCAGGCGGCGAAGGCTTGCGAAAAATCGCGCGCGATCAGGGTCCGTACTTTTTGCGCCTGCAAATAATAGGCGTCGTAATAACCCGCCGAAAGCACATAGGTGCCGATCATGATGCGGCGCTTGACCTCACGCCCGAATCCTTCGGCGCGGGTCCGTTCATAGAGGCCGATCAGATCGTCCACGCCCGGAGCCCGATGGCCGTAGCGCACGCCGTCATAGCGAGCGAGATTGGAAGAGGCTTCCGCCGGCGCCACGATATAATAGGCCGGAAGCGCGTATTTCGTGTGCGGCAGGCTGACCTCGACGATCTCGGCCCCTTGTGCCTTCAGCCAATCGATGCCGCGTTGCCACAATGCGTCGATTTCCGGCGGCATGTTGTCGATGCGGTATTCTTTCGGAATGCCAACCCGCAAACCTTTGACGCCCGCCCCCAACATTGGTTCGTAATCGGGCACCGGCACGTCCACGCTGGTGGAATCCCTCGGATCGTGACCTGCCATCACACCAAGCATGATGGCCGCGTCCTGCACAGTACGCGTCATTGGCCCCGCCTGGTCGAGCGAGGACGCAAACGCGACGATGCCCCAGCGCGAGCAGCGGCCATAGGTCGGCTTCATCCCCACAATGCCTGTCACTGCCGCCGGCTGGCGGATGGAGCCCCCGGTATCCGTGCCGGTCGCACCGAGCGCCAGATGCGCCGACACTGCGGCCGCCGAACCGCCCGACGAACCGCCCGGCACCAGATCCTCATTACGCCCATGCGCGCGGAACGGGTTGGTTACCGGCCCGAAATAGGAAGTCTCGTTCGATGAGCCCATGGCAAATTCGTCGAGATTGGTCTTGCCCAGCATGACCGCGCCGGCGTTCCACAGATTCTGCGTCACCGTCGATTCATAGGTCGGGACGAAATTATCCAGAATGCGGCTCGCGGCGGTGGTGCGCACGCCTACAGTGCAGAACAAATCCTTGATGGCGAGGGGAATACCTTCGAGCACCCGCGCTTGGCCCGTGGCAATGCGCGCATCGGAGGATTCGGCAGCCGATAGCGCATGTTCCGGCGTCTCGGTGACGAAAGCATTCAGCGCCCGCGCCTTGGCAACCGCCTGGACATGAGCGTCAACAAGTTCGCTCGCGGAAATATCTTTCGCCGCGAGCGCCTCGCGCGCCTGGGCAATGGTGAATTGCGTGGGATCGGAGGGGCGCGCCATCACTCCACCACTTTGGGCACGACGAAGAAATTGTCTTCGGACTGCGGCGCGTTCTTCATCAGATCTGCGGCGTAACCGCCGTCGGTCACGATATCCTCGCGCATCTTGAGCTTCTGTTCGACGACACTCGTCATGGGGTCCACGCCCGTGACGTCCACCTCGGAAAGCTGCTCCACCCAGGAGAGGAGCGCATTCAACTCGGTTTCCATCGCGGCAGTTTGGTCTTCGTCCACCGCCAGCCGCGCAAGCCGGGCGATGCGCCGGACGGTCTCTCTATCGACGGACATGGGCCGCTTCTCGCGCCAAGTTTCTGATAGGAATGTTGCTAGCAATGGGGCGCGGAACTGGCAAGCAATGACTTGCCCAATGCGGTGTCGCGCCAAGGCAAAGGAATAGGAATGGCCGTCGTCGATTTGGACCAATTTCGCTCGCATCTGCGGGCCGGCCAGCGGCTCCTTGGGCTCGATCTCGGAGAAAAGACCGTCGGGCTGGCGCTTTCGGATACCTCTCTTACCGTCGCGACGCCCCTGAAGACGCTCGCCCGCGGAAAATTCAGGAACGATGCCACGTCGATTGCCGTGCTGATCGTAGAGCATGACATCGGCGGGCTCATTGTGGGTCTGCCGCTCAATATGGACGGAACCGACGGACCGTCGGCGCAATCCGCCCGCGCCTTCGCCCGCAATTTCGCTGCCGTTTCCGACTGTCCGATTTGCCTGGTGGACGAGCGCCTTTCCACCGCCGCCGTAACGCGCACGCTCATCGACGCCGATGCCTCCCGGCGCCGGCGCGGGCAAGTCGTGGACAAGATGGCCGCAGCCTATATCCTGCAAGGCGCGCTCGACCGGCTGCGCAACAGCCACCCTAGGGATTAAGCGCGGCGCGGATTTTTGCCGCGATGGCCTCGCGCTCCTCGTCGTCCCTGTAGCCTCTGCGTTTCCAGATCAGTCCCGTGGAGAAGAGACCGTCGCCCTTGCGCCGCGGCACGATGTGGAAATGCACATGCGGCACGCTCTGACTGACCACATTGTTGAGCGCCACAAAGCTTCCTTCGACCCCCAGCCCTATCATCACGGCAGCGGACAGCCATTTCACCCGAACCCCGAGCCCTGCCATGACTTCGTCAGACGTCTCAGCAAGGGTCTCATAATGCCCACGGGGCACCAGCAAGACATGCCCCGGCATCAGCGGGCGATAATCCAGGAATGCGACCGAAAAATCGTCGGCGAAGACCACAAAGGCTTTCCCGGTCCCTGCCGCGATTTCGCAGAACTGGCAAGGTTTCGGCCGGAGTTTGGCGGCTGGCATGCGCAACTCCTCATTTTTACGAAAAAATGTACAGGTTTCTGGTGGCCCAGCCAGCGGAACGCTTTGCTTCCTGGCCCCACCCGCCTATAAGCCCAACTTTGATGCAGACCCTGCGGCACGTCACCTCGATCAACGATCTCAGCCTGCCAGAGATCGAAACGGTCTTTTCGCTCGCCCAGAGCTATCTGCGGAACCTGCGTGATCCGAATCTGCCGCACCGGATCGGACGCAGCATCAGCGATGCACAAGGCTCGGTGTTGGCAAGCCTGTTTTACGAACCCAGCACCCGCACCCGCCTCTCCTTCGAAAGCGCCATGCTACGGCTCGGCGGCAAGTCTATCAGCAGCGCGGATCCTGCGACCAGTTCCGCCGCCAAGGGCGAAAGCCTCGCCGATACCGTTCGCGTCGCCTCAAACTATGCCGATGTGCTCGTCATCCGCCACCCTCGGGACGGAGCGGCGAAGCTCGCCGCCACCTATGCCAGTGTGCCGGTGATGAATGGCGGCGACGGCGCGCACGAACACCCAACCCAGACGCTGTGCGATCTTTTCACGCTGCTGCAGGAAGGCAAGAACCTGAAGCATCTGAATGTCGCGATTTCCGGCGACCTGAAGGGCAGCCGTACTATCCACTCCTTTGTCTACGCTCTGGCGCGTTTCGGCGCGAATATCATGATGATGCCGGCTAAGGGCATGGAACTGCCGTCCCATGTCGATTGGCGTTTGCGCAATGAACTCGGGTGCTATGCCGTGCCACGCGCGCGCTACGAGAAAGACAATGCTTCGGTCGATGCGCTCTATATGACGGCGGACAAGCCGCATCAGCTTTCGCTGATCTCCAATGTCGCGCTCAAGGTCCGCAAGAACATCGATGCCATGTACGTCACGCGCTTCCAGAAGGAACGCTGGACGGACAAGACCCAGGACTATCCCACCATCGACCAGCGCTTCCTCAAGGATAAAAAATTCTCGAAGACCAGCCTGCTGCATCCATTGCCGCGTGTGGGTGAGCTCGACATCTCATTGGATAACGACCGCCGCGCGGCCTATTTCCGCCAGGCGGCCTTCGGCGTGCCCATCCGGATGGCGCTGATCGCGCTGATCCTCGGAATGGGCCGCGACTACGCGTTGAAGCAATATCCCGGCGGGTTCAAGCCCGACGAACATCCGGTCTATGACCAGCCCAACGATACCGGAATCACCTGCGCCAACACGAACTGCATCGTCCACGACCCGCAGGAGGGAAAATATGCGCGCAACCGTTTTCATCTCGTAGGCGCGAACCGGCTTAGATGTTTCTATTGTGAAACCGACATCGTGGATTTCGTCGTCGCCCACAAAAAATCGAAGCATTACGAAACCGACGTTTCGAAACTGCATGCCTTTGCCAGCAAGGATCGGGACATCGTGATCTATCCCCAAGCCGCGGAAGCCGAGGCTGCCGGTTTCTCGCTTCCCAAGCGCCGCCGCAAAACCGCCGGCGGATAGGATGATCGAAACGCTTGGGCTGGTGCCTTGGGAGACGGCGTGGCCCTATATATTCGCCACATTTTTTGCCTCGTACTTTCTGGGATCGATCCCCTTTGGACTCATCTTCGCCCGGATTGCGGGTGCGGGCGATATCCGCAAAATCGGGTCTGGCAATATCGGTGCCACCAATGTGCTGCGAACCGGCAAACGTTGGGCCGCCGCGGCGACGCTCTTTTGTGACGGTGCCAAGGGATTTCTTGCGGTCTGGTATGCCGGTGAAAAATTCGGCATCCAATTCTTTCCGGTGCTGGCGGGGTTCGGCGTCTTCCTAGGACACCTCTATCCGGTCTGGCTCCGGTTCAAAGGCGGCAAAGGCGTTGCCACATTCATCGGAATCGTCTTCGCGCTTGCCTCGCCGGTCGGGCTGCTGGTCTGTGTAAGCTGGCTCGGCCTCGCGCAAATCTTCCGCTACTCATCGGTGGCGGCGCTTATTTCCACCGCACTGACGCCGTTTTACTTTCTTTTCCTGGGCGCGACTTTGTTCGCGCTGCTGACCTTCATCTTGGTTGCCCTGATCTTCATTTCGCATCGGACCAACATCGGCCGCCTGATCAGAGGCGATGAACCGAAGATTGGCGCCCGATGATGCGGCCCCGCCCTCTGCGCAGCGATGAACGGCGCGCCTGGCTTCGACTCGCGCGCACCGAGACCATCGGTCCGGCCACCTTCGCAGCGCTTATGTCGCGCTTTTCCGATGCGCGCGAAGCGCTCGACGCGGCACCGCGCCTTGCCCGACGCGGCGGAGCCCAACAATTGCGCATGCCGAGCGACGCGGACGCAGAGGCGGAAATCGAAGCGCTGACAAATCTTGGAGGACGGCTTCTGGCCTGCGTGGAACCGGATTATCCCTCCGGGCTCGCCGCACTTGATCCGCCGCCCCCGCTCATTTCGGTGCTGGGCCATTCCGCGCTGCTCAGCCGCGACATGGTCGCAATGGTGGGAGCGCGCAACGCTTCGGCGCTGCGCATCAAGTTCGCGGCCCGTCTGGCCGCCGATCTCGGCGCAGCCGGTCTCGTGGTCGTTTCGGGTCTCGCGCGCGGCATCGATCATGCGGCCCATCGCGGCGCCCTGGAAAACGGGACGGTTGCCGTTCTGGCCGGCGGCGTGGATATCGTCTATCCCCCCGAGCATCAGGCGCTTTATGAGGAGATGAAGACCCGTGGCGCGCTGGTGTCCGAAATGCCGCTTGGGATGGCGCCGGTGGCGCGCCATTTCCCCCGCCGCAACCGGCTGATCTCCGGCATGGCGCGTGGCGTGGTGGTCATCGAGGCCGCCGAACGATCAGGTTCGCTGATCACCGCGAATTACGCGCTCGAACAAGGGCGCGAAGTTTTCGCCGTGCCTGGCTCGCCGCTCGATCCGCGCGCCAAAGGCGCCAACCGGCTGATTCGAGAAGGCGCGACGCTTACCGAGGGTGCGGACGATGTGCTGGCCGTGCTGAGACCTATCCTCGGTCATGCATTTCAAGAACCATCCGAGCGTGCCGTCTCGCCGCCGTCCGTCGACGAAATTGCCGTTGAGCGCGAAGCCGACCGCGTGCGAATCCTGGTCGAGGAGAAACTTGGGCCTTCTCCGGTGGAGGTCGACGAACTGATCCGGCAGTGCGGCGCGCCTCCGGCAGCCGTGCTGACCGTGCTCCTCGAATTGGAATTGGCAGGACGCGCGCAAAGGCAGCCGGGAAACCGCGTCTCCTGGCGTTAGCGTGAGCTTTCGCCTGCCTTGACGCGCCGCGCCCGGAAGAAATCACGCAACAGGGTTCCCGCCTCCTCCGCGCCCCAACCCCGCTCGATGACCGGGCGATGATGACAGGTATCCAGCGCGAAGAATCGTGGGCCATGCTCGACCGCCCCGCCTTTCGGGTCCGGAGCCGCGTAGACAAGCCGCCCCACGCGCGCAAGGCTGACAGCCCCCGCGCACATTCCACAAGGCTCCAGGGTCACATAAAGCGTCGTCCCGACAAGCCGTTCGTTGCCGATCCGGCGCGCGCCCTCCTTTATCGCCAGCATCTCGGCATGGGCCGTCGGATCGCGTATTTCAAGGATTCTGTTGCCCGATAGCGCGAGCAAATCATCCTCCGCCGACACGAGCACCGCGCCGACCGGCACCTCGCCCCGCTCGCCCGCCGCTTTGGCCTCGGCGAGCGCCATGCGCAGATATTCCACGTCTTGCTCTTTCATGGCGCGCAGGATACCCGAAAGCGATGACGAAAACAGACGAAGTGCCGGAACTCGAACGCGGCGAACGCATCGCCAAGGTGATCGCGCGAGCCGGTGTCTGCTCGCGGCGCGATGCGGAGAGGCTGATTGCCGAAGGACGTGTCGCGCTAAATGGCGAAAAGATCGCTTCACCGGCGCTCAACGTGCCCGCCGATGCGCTGATCACGGTGGACGGTAAGCCCATCCCGACGGCATCTCCCACCAAATTGTGGCGCTATCACAAGCCTGCTGGACTGGTGACATCGCATCGCGATCCGCAAGAGCGCGCGACGGTATTCGAAAAATTGCCGCGCTCCATGGCGCGTGTGATCTCGGTTGGGCGTCTCGACATCAACTCGGAAGGGTTGCTGCTGCTCACCAATGACGGCGCGCTCGCGCGTCAACTCGAGCTTCCCTCGCAAGGGTGGGTGCGCCGCTACCGCGTGCGCCTGTTCGGCAAGGTCACTCAGGGCGACCTCGACAGGCTGGCCAAAGGGGTCACCATCGACGGCGTGCGCTATGAACCGGTGACGGCGGAATTAGAACGTTCCAAAACCTCTAACGCGTGGGCGATGGTCAGCCTCAAGGAAGGCAAGAACCGCGAGGTCAAACGCCTGATGGAATTTTTGGGCTTCAAAGTCTCACGCCTGATCCGCGTCAGCTTCGGACCGTTCCATCTCGGCCATCTGCCCGAAGGCGCGGTCGATGAAATTCCGGGCAAGGTGTGGCGCGAGCAATTGGGGCTGACCGGGAAAGGCAAAGCCGAACGCGAAGAGCGGCCGGCGGGAGCGCGCACACGCGGCCGGGGCAAGACGCGCGCTCCATAAGTCAGGGGAACAAATGCTCCGTGGTCCACGGACCCCGCGGAGCCTCACGGCGATAACGGATGCGTTCATGCAGCCGGAAAGGACGATCGCGCCAGAATTCAATGACCACAGGCCGCAGCCGAAAACCCGACCAATGGGTGGGGCGAGGCACGGTGGACAGCGCGAATTTCGCGGCGAAGAACGCCACTTCTTTCTCCAGGGCAAAGCGTCCTTCCAGGGGACGGGATTGCCGCGACGCCCAGGCGCCGATCTGACTGTCCTTCGGACGGGTCGCGAAATAAGCGTCCGCCTCGGTATCGCTGACGGGACTCACTGGCCCGCGAACGCGAATCTGCCGGCGCAGCGATTTCCAATGAAAACAAAGCGCGGCTTTGGGGGTGGCCGCCAGCTCCTCGCCTTTGGCGCTCTCAAGATTGGTGTAGAAGACGAAGCCTTCGTGATCGGCCTGCTTCAGCAGCACCATGCGCACATCGGGCAGACCCGTCGCATCCACGCTCGCGAGCGACATGGCGTCAGGATCGTTCGGTTCTTGTGCCTTGGCCTCTGCGAACCATTCGCCGAATATCTCGAACGGCTCGGCGGATGGCTTGACTTCGCCTTCAGCCTCAGTCGCGCTCACTTGTACAGCCGGTCTATCGCACCGCTCTTGTCCAGGGCGGCAATGAAGCTCGAATCGTAGAAATCCTCGGCTTTGTATTTGCGCATTTGCGGCGAATCATAGATCGCGAGCGTACTCTTAATGCCTTCAACTGCAGGATATGGCTTGCGTGGAATATCCACCGCCTCACGGTACATGCTTTGCTGAGTTGGCGTATCCTTGATATTGAACCATTTCACGAGCGCCGCATCGAAAGCGCCTCTATTTGTTTTCATCAACGCATCCGCTTCCAGCGCGGCTTTGACAAAACGCGCCGCCGTGTCCCGATTGGCTGCCAGCCAGTTCTTTTCGGCGAGGATCGAGGAACCGGCAACGGGAATTTTGTATTGGGTCAAATCGATCAAATCCTTGAACTTGAGGTCGGACGCCCTGGAGAACAGCATCCCGGACCCAAGCAGTGCATCTTCGCGCCCCTCGCGCAACGGATTGAGTGCGTTGCCTCCTCCAACAAGCGTGATGTCCTTGCCCGGCTCCCACCCCATGACCTTTGCAAAGCCAACCGCACCGACATGAGTCACGGCGCCGGGGACCGAGTAGCCGAGCCGCTTTCCTTTCAAATCTGCCACGGACTTGATATCGGTCGAGGCGATGATGTGGTCGCGGATGATGGATTCGCTGGTCGCGAGAACAATGCGGTGCACACCACCTCCATTGGCCACGCGATAGATCATCGGGCTGCCGCCGCCGATCGATATGGGAGCGTCGCCGATGTCGGCTTTGACGTTTTCGGCCGGCACGACGATACCGGAGTTGCGCGCAACCTGCGCCGCACCCGGTGTGATGAATTGGTGCACATCGAGACCGTTCTTGGCGTAGATCCCCGCATCCGCGGCAATCAGAAACGACACTTTGTTCAGTGAGACATCGCCCAGCGCCACATCAAGAGACACGAGCTTGCCGGCCGCCCAGGCCGGCAGAGCCGCAAGGCACAACAGCAGACCGGGTAGGACTTTGCGCCCAAACCGCGAAACCACCATGTTTACCTCCTGACGGTGTTTCTGCCGCTCATCATACCGGATAGGAGTGGATGCGACAGGGCTTACCTTGAAGGGCAGACTCTTCCTATATAGGACGTCAAAGGAAGCAAAAATGCGCGATCCATACGAAGTTCTGGGCGTTTCCAAGAAAGCGACCGAGGCCGAAATCAAGAAAGCCTTTCGCGCGCTCGCCAAGAAGTTTCATCCGGACACGCATGCCAACGATCTCAAGGCCGTGAAGAAGTTCCAGGAAATCAGTGCCGCCAACGAGATCGTCGGGGACAAAGAGAAACGTGCGCAATATGACCGTGGCGAGATCGATGCCGCAGGCCAGCCCAAAGGTTTTAGCCAGGGTCATCATCCTGGCGGCTTCGAACAGGGTTTTGGAGGTTTCCGCGGACGCCCCGGCGGCGGAGCGGGACCCCAGGGCTTCGAATATGAATTCACAGGCAATGGTCCGGAAGGCTTTCAGGCGGACGACATATTCGCCGACATTCTTGGCGGCCTCGGCGGCGGAGGAAGACGGCGCAGTGCCCAACCGCGAAAGGGCAACGACGTCCAGCTTCAGACAACGGTCTCGCTTCAGGAAGCGGCTTTGGGCGGAACCAGACGCGTCGTGCTCGCCGATGGCCGGCAGCTCGAGGTGCGGATTCCGCCAGGCGTCAAGGAGGGCCAGCAGATTCGCCTCCGTGGCCAAGGCGCGCCTGGCGAACGCGGTGGCGTGGCGGGCGACGCGCTCATCACCATTGCCATCGCTCCACATCCCTATTTTGAGCGCGACGGCCGCGATTTGCGGCTGGATTTGCCGATCACGCTCAAAGAGGCCGTAAGCGGGGCAAAGGTTCCCGTTCCAACTCTGACAGGTCCCGTGACGGTGACGGTTCCTCCTCATTCCAACAGCGGTCGCGTATTGCGTTTGAAAGCTAAGGGGCTGCCCGGTACGGGGGGCGATCCGGCCGGCGATCTTTATGCGCGGTTGGTGATCACATTGCCCGAAGCAAGCGATCCAGAGCTCGATGATTTCGTCAAGGACTGGAAACACGATTACGATCCGCGGGCGAAATTGAAATAGTTCCTCTTTCAAGGGGTGGAGTTTTGGTGTGCCGCTCCGCTATAGGATGCAGGCACGAGAGAGGACCGGTGCATGGCAGTTCCTGGGATCATGACGGGCAAACGCGGGCTCATCATGGGCGTTGCGAATGATCGCTCTATCGCCTGGGGAATCGCCCAGTCGCTCGCAGCCCAGGGTGCGGAGCTCGCCTTCACCTATCAGGGAGACGCTTTCAAGAAGCGCGTGGTGCCGCTGGTGGAGCCGCTAAGCCCCGCAGCCCTGATCGATTGCGATGTTTCGCAACCAGCCTCGCTCGATGCGGCATTTGCCGAACTATCGGCAAAGTGGGACCGCCTTGATTTCCTTGTCCATGCCATCGCGTTCTCGGACAGAGACCAGCTCAAAGGCCGGTATGTCGACACCACGGCTGAAAATTTCACCATGACCATGAATATCTCCTGCTACTCGTTCACGGCGGTGGCGAATCACGCCGAGAAGATGATGACGAACGGCGGCAGCCTTTTGACACTCACCTATTACGGCGCCGAAAAAGTGATGCCACATTACAATGTGATGGGCGTGGCGAAAGCAGCTTTGGAAGCCAGCGTGCGTTATCTTGCCGAAGATCTCGGGAAGAAGAACATTCGTGTCAACGCGCTCTCGGCTGGGCCGATCCGAACCCTCGCAGCTTCGGGCGTGGGCGATTTTCGGTACATCCTGAAATGGAACGAGCTGAACGCTCCCCTGCGGCGTACCGTCACGACGGCCGAAGTGGGCGATTCGGCGCTGTTCCTGCTCTCCGATCTCTCGCGCGGGATTACCGGCGAGGTAATGCATGTCGATTCGGGCTATCACATCGTGGGTATGAAAGCCGAAGACGCGCCCGACATTGCGGTCGTCAGGTCCGATGGCTCTTGAGCTCCAACAGGGCGTGACACTGCACTTCGCGCGCCATGGCGAAACCATCGCCAATGTCGAGCATCGTTTCCAGGGACGCAACGATACGCCGCTTACCGACCGGGGCCGCGAGCAGGCGCACACCATAGCGGCCATTCTCTCCGACTCCCTTGCTGGAAACCCAACACCGCGATTCGTCGCCAGCCCGCTTCCGCGCACCCGTACCATGATGGAGATCGTTCTGGATGCGCTCCATCTGCCCCGTGTCTATGACACGGATCCGCGCCTCATGGAGATCGATCTCGGGGCCTGGAGCGGCCTGACCGATGCCGAAGCCTGCGCGCTCGATCCCGAAATGTGGGAGCGACGGATCCACGACAAATGGAATGTCCGCGTGCCCGGCGGTGGCGAGAATTATGCGATGGTGGCCGAACGGCTCACCGCCTGGGCGAAAGAGGTGAACCGCGATACGGTCGCGATTTCGCACGGTGCCGCGACACGCATCCTGCGTGGCCTTTTACTCGGGCTTGGCTGGAAGGAAATGTCCGATCTGGATGAGCCACAGGATTGCGTGTTTCGTTATCGGGACGGCACCCTTACCCGGTTGGAAAACCACGCCCCGCCGCCCGGCCCGGTTTGACGGGCTGGGCCACGTTGCCTAAAAACGGCAGACATGTCGTACAATAGCTTCGGCCATCTTTTCCGCTTTACAACCTTTGGCGAGAGCCACGGTCCGGCGATCGGCTGCGTGGTCGATGGTTGTCCGCCCGGCATTGCGCTGACCGAAGCCGACATTCAGGTCTACCTTGACCGGCGCAAACCCGGCCAATCGAAATTTGTCAGCCAGCGCAAAGAACCCGACGCCGTGCGCATCCTGTCGGGCGTTTTCAAGGACGAGCGCATGGCCGAACAGGTGACGACGGGCACGCCGATCGCCCTTCTGATCGAGAATGTCGACGCGCGCTCCAAGGATTATGGCGATATTCGCGACAAATTCCGTCCAGGCCATGCCGACTACACCTATTGGGCCAAATACGGGTTCCGCGATTATCGCGGCGGCGGACGGCAATCGGCGCGCGAGACGGCGTCGCGGGTGGCGGCAGGCGCGGTGGCGCGAAAGATCCTGGACGCGATGTATGGCGCAGTGACGATCCGCGCCGCTTTGATCCAGATGGGCACGCTGACAATCGACCGCGGCCGCTGGGATTGGGACGAGGTCCTGCGCAACCCGTTCAACGCGCCCGACGCGGGCGCCGTCGATCCGTGGACGGATTATCTGGAACGCCTGCGCAAGTCCGGCTCCTCCTGCGGCGCGATTGTGGAAGTGGTGGCCGACGGGATTCCCGTCGGTCTCGGCGCTCCGGTTTACGGAAAACTCGATGCCGATCTCGCCTCCGCCATGATGAGTATCAATGCGGTCAAAGGGGTGGAGATCGGCGCGGGCATGGGTGCCGCCGCGCTCACCGGCGAGGAGAACGCCGATGAGATGCGCAGGGGCCCGGACGGCAATCCCATCTTCCTCTCCAACCAGGCCGGCGGGATTCTCGGCGGCATATCGACGGGGCAGCAGATCGTGGTGCGTTTCTCGGTGAAGCCGACTTCGTCCATCCTGACGCCCCGCAAGACCATCGACGTCGCGGGCAACGAAACCGAAATCATGACCAAGGGCCGCCACGATCCGTGCGTGGGCATCCGCGCGGTGCCCATCGGCGAAGCGATGATGGCCTGCGTGCTCGCCGACCATGCGCTGCGTCACCGCGCGCAGATGGGCTAATTCAGCGTGAATGTGTAGGTCTGGGCCAGAGCAGGCGCGATGGTCTTGCCGATATAAACCTGCGGCTCCGACGGCGGCGTGGCGCCTTCCTTCATCTCGCGCTCCGCTACGCAGTCCTTCACCTTGTCCGCGAGGGCGGAAAAGTTCTGCACCATCGGCAGGGTCTCCAGCACGCACTGGTCGAAGAAGGTGTATTTAAGGTCTTCGCCGCATCCGAATGACGTGCGGTCGGGACGCGAAGCCGTGAGGATCATGCGATTGTCGGCCCGCAGAACCGGAATGAACATGCCGGAGAAACACGCCGATATGATCGCCACGGTGGGACGATCATGGCACGAATTGTCGATGATGTCGCCAACACTGCGGATCGCGACGACCTGGTCGCCGACCAAGATGCCCAAAGGCGCCCCATGTGACGTGAAATACACAAAGCAGCCGCCGGTGGCGGTCTCGGTCAGCTTCTCGAACCCCGCATAAATCGCCGGGCCATCCGAGCGCAGCGGCTTGGTTTGGGGATCCAACTCCGGGCGGGCGGAATATTGCTGGATATGGTTCGCGGCAAAGCCCATCTGCTTCAGCGCCGTTACCAGATCGCGCCGGGCATTATCGAACACAGGACTTGGCGCGCCGTCATGAGCGCGAAAATCTCCCGCCACCACGAGAGCTGCCCAATTGTCGAACGGTCCCGCCGCCGAGGCCGGAGCCGCCAGCAACGACAATGCCGCCGCCAAGACAACAAGAAAGACACGAGCCAACATCATCTTCGTCCCATACCACGGAATCGGCAAATCCCGCCAGCGCTCACGCACGGGCAAATGCCGCGAACAATTCGACATGGGGCGACCAGAGAAATTGATCCAGCGGTACGACGCGCATGAGCCGGTATCCACCATCGGCCAGGATGCGCGCGTCGCGGGAAAAACTCGCGGGGTTGCAGGAGATATAAAGCACTTCGGAGACGGCCGATTGCGCCAATATCTCGGCTTGCGCCACAGCACCTGGTCGCGGCGGGTCGAGCACGACGCAATCGAAGCGGGCAAGCTCGCTCGCGAGCAGCGGGCGGCGGAACAGATCGCGCGTCTCCGCCGTCAGATTCGCTTTGCCGGCTTTGGCGGCTGCCGTGAGCGCCGCGATCTGGGCCTCGGCGCTGTCCACCGCGTGGACATCGCGGCCATCCGCCAACGCGAGCGCAAAGGTGCCACAGCCGGAAAACAAATCGGCGACATGACGCGCACCCTTTGCTCCCTCGCATACGAGGTCCTGTAAGATACGCATCCCTTCCTTCGTCGGCTGCAGAAAGGATTCCGGCGGCAGCGCCACAGAAAAACGTCCCATGCGCAAAACCGGCGCCGCCGCCAGAGCCACCAATTCGCCATTCCAGGAAAGCCGCGCCAGTTTCAGCGACGCAGCCAGCTCCGACAGCATCATCAGGAAATCGGGGTCGCGCGCGCGCTTCACCTTCAGCGAAAGGTCTATTCCATTGTCGGCAGCGGTTGCATGCAGCTCAGCGGTTTCACCGGCACGCAGCAGGGGCGCGAGCCGCAGCTTCAATGGCGCGATAAGGCTCGCGAGTTCGGACGACAGCACGGGACATTCGGCGATATCGACAAGGCGCCGGCTTTCCGGCTCATAGAAGCCGAGCGAGACGGCGTGCTCGTTCGCGCGCGCCTTGAACATCGCGCGTCTGCGTGTGCCCGGCGGCACAGCGCGAATGTCTTCGACGGGCACGTCGGTAAACCCGCGCTGCTTAAGCGCGGTGACAACCAAATCGCGCTTCCAGGCCAAGTAAGGCTCGCGCGCCATCATCTGAAGCGCACAGCCGCCGCAGCGGCCGAAATGCCGGCACGCGGGCTGCGCACGTGATGCGCCCGGCGTCACGATTTCCAGAAGCCGCCCGCGCGCACCCTCGCGCGCGATGCGAACCACATCGCCGGGCACGGTATAGGGCACGAACAGATTGTCCGTGATGACGCCGTCTCCGGCGTGACCCAGCCGCACTATCTCCACGGTTTCGGTCATGGGCGCGAGGAGGCCAACCAGGATACCCCCCCTCCCCCCTTTTGAGGCCGCACGCACCCCGATTTTTCCAGTATGCGAGCGGCTTTTCCGTCCGCGCGCGCGATTTTATTTGGTGCGAATAGAGGTGCAATTCCGGTGCGATTGTGTGCAATGCGTGCCATGAAAATGGGATTCGAGTCTGGGTCCACGGACAGGATGTAGGACACCGCCGCCCCGATTGCACCCTCGCGCCGTCACCCGGCGGCGCGGCGTGCTTCCCGCGCTTCGGTCTTCGGCGTCATGCCCAATTTCACCCGCGCATCCCGTTCGCCCGCGTCCGCAAGCATCGCGATTGCATCGGGCGAGAAATCGCCGCTCGAACTGCCCGCGGCCGCCGCGCTATGGGTGCTTTCGACGATATCGGGCACCACGATATAGCCCTTGTTCGCGCCGGCAAATTCATCGGTCTTGCGCAGCTCCGCCCAGCGCTCGTCCGAATTGATGAGATCCATCAGCGCCGCGACATGATTGAACCGGCCCAGCAGCTTCAGGTCAGACCGCGTTTTGTTGGCAAACAGGAGATTGAGAATCCGCTGACTGACCTGCGCCATGTTCTTGGGAACATCGCCCGCATTGGGGAAGAGATTGACGACGATGATCTGCCGCGCGCTCTCGCATTCTTTTTGCGGATTCATGCGTTCGATCACAGCGCCGAGCGGCGTGTTGTCGAAAATTCCGCCATCCCAATAGAATTTTTCTCCGATTCCCGTCATCGGAAAATTGGGCGGCAGGCTGCCGCTGGCAAGAATATGGTCGAGGGTGAGCGGCATGTCCGCGCTGTCGAATGGGGTGATTTCACCCGCTTCGATATCGGTCGCGGTCAACAGCAATCGCGGCCGCGCCGATGTGTCCGCAAGGGCGTCCAGGTCGATCAGCTCCGCCAGAGTAACGCGCAAGGGGGCGGTGTCGTAAAGGCTCGTCCACGAGGGGAACGCGAAAACATCCAGCCGTGGGCGGAAAAACGCAGGATCGCCGAACAGCGACGCGTAAGGGCGCAAAGCCGGCAGCAGGAAGTCCGCACGCAGCGTGACCTTCTTCCAAAATGCTTCCAGAGTGCCGAGCGGATCGCCGTTCTTCGGACGCGCCAGCAACGCCGCCGTGATCGCCCCAATTGAGACGCCCGCGATCAAATCCGGTATCGGGCCTTCATCGCTGTAAAGCGCGCGCGCCACACCAAGCTCATACGCGCCGAGCGCCCCGCCGCCTTGCAGAACGAGGGCCTTCAGAACGTCTTTCCGCATGTCATCTCCGTTCATGGGCCATTGAGCTTAACGAGGAAGCCTCCGCGCGAGAAGGCCGGCCATCCGCCGCGACGCGGAATGGCACTTGTGCTAAATACATCGGCAGAGGGATGTTCAACGCGCGCGCATCTTTGAGGGTCTGCATGAACGAGAATGATTTTCCCCCGAGCAAGCATGTCACGCGGCGCATCGCACTCGGTGCCGTGGCCGCCGCCGCAACGGCAGCCGCCGGTCCGGTGCTCGGTGTGACCGCGCCATCGGAAGGCTGCCGCATCGGCCCGGCGCCCCATCCCAAGGGTCCGCTCGTGTTCATGAATTACGACCAGATCGAACTCGATGCTGCCTATGACCAGAGCGCCTATGCGCCCTTGGGCGCGCAGATCCAGGCGCGGCGCAGCACCAACAGCGAGGAGGTGCGCCGGCGGCTTGGCGCTCCACGCCGCGAGTCCTATGGCCCGACCGAGATCGAGAAGCTCGATATCTTCCGCACCACGCGCCCCAATGCGCCTGTGTTTATTTTCGCCCATGGCGGCGCATGGCTCGGCGGCGATGCGAAGGAATATCATTTCGCGGCCGAAAACATGGTGACGGCCGGCGCCCATTACATCGCGCTCGATTTTCTCGCGGTAGGTGCGGCCAATGGCGATATCCGGGTGATGGCCGATTCTGTCAAACGCGCCATCGCCTGGGTTTATAAGAACGCGGCGAGTTTCGGGGGCGATCCCAACCATATCTATTTGTGCGGCCAATCCTCGGGCGCGCATCTGTCGGGCGTGGCGCTCATCACCGATTGGCAGAAGGATTTTGGCCTGCCTGCCGACATCGTCAAGGGCGGTGTGCTGCTCTCGGGCATGTATGAGATGAAGCCCGTGCGGCTGTCGGCGCGCAGCAAATATGTGAAATTCGACGACGCCATGGAAGATTCCATGAGCACGATCCGTCACATCGACAGGCTGCACACGCCGATCACGTTGCTCTACGGCACCAATGAGACGCCGGAATTCCAGCGCCAGAGCCGCGATTTCGCGGCCGCCGTGAAAGCCGCGGGCAAGCCGGTCACGCTCATCGTCGCTCCCAACCACAATCATTATGAATTGCAGGAGACGATGGCCAATCCCTATGGCTGGGCGGGGCGCGCCGCACTCGCGATGATGGGAATGGGCAAGGCCTGATCCCAATTCATCGTCCTCGCTGGCGATAAGGAACGACAATGGCTGAAGATCGCCGCGAAGCGCTCCTTAAAGAATATGGCGAGGTGTCGAGCAATTTTCGGCTTCTGACCGATATCCGATTCAAGCTTCTGGCTTTCCTCCCCGCCGCCACTGCCGTGGCCACCGCGCTAAAAGGCGATAGCCTCAGCGCCGCAAGCGCCGTGCTCTCCCTGTTCGGGCTCGCGGCGACCATCGGACTCGTGACGTACAATTTGCGAAACGATCAGCTGTATGACGAGCTCGTCGGACGCGCAGCGTTCATCGAACGAAGCCTGGGAATTCCGGACGGTGCATTCGCGAACCGGCCGCGCCCGTGGCTAATTTTCCGGTTTCTGCATTGTATC
>DASYEG010000169.1:0-2251 GCA_036499145.1 Micropepsaceae bacterium
CGGCCTCCCGGCGCAGATTGGCGGCTGCATTTGGACTCGTCTGCGAAAGCCAGAGCACACTGCCCTCGACCTGGTGCAGCAAGCTCATCCAGAGATCGAACATCGGCGGCATGATCTTATAGACGTGATGGAAACAGCAGAACACGAATCCATCTTCCGGCAGCCCGGCCCCGGCACGCGACGGTATGGTTTCCGCAATGGCCCGCGCGCCGCCGCCCGGAAGATAGCTTTGCGGCAGACGCACGATGCGCTCGCTGTAATGGGCGGAACGGTCCGCCGGAATCACGGTTTCATCGGCGATGATGTAGTCGATGTATTCCGCGCCCATGGTGCCCGGATAGCCCAAATAATTCACCTGCACGGGCGCGGGCCGATGCGGAAGAATGGCGGGACGGCAATCCTCGGTGTATCCCATCAGATCGACGACGATGTCGATCTCCATGTCCCGCAAGCGATGCGCGGTTCGTTCCACGGTTTCGCCGCGAACGTCCATGAAGCAATCGAACGCCCGATTCATCCGCATACGCATGGCGCTATTGTCGTCGGGTCCAAAAGAAATCGCGGTCACTTCAAAGCGTCTGCGGTCATGATGCTCGAATATTCCGGCCATCAGACGCGCAACGGCATGGTGGTGGAAATTTCCGGACAGATAAGCGAGCCGAATCTTGTCGTGGCGATAGATTTCTCCTTGCCAGAGCCGCTTCGGCAGAGGTGGAAACTTCAAAGCGGAAAACCTGCGCGCCGCCTCATGGGTGCGTGCTTCATTCGGACAGAGCACAAGGGCCTGGAACGGCACAATTGGCGTTCCCTTGCCCAAGGCGACTTCCACCGCGGCTATTTCGCCCTCGAGATTGTACCAGTCGGACTCGCAGAGCTTGCCGAAGACAAGAGAACCTCGCGCGAAGGGGCAATCTGGATTGAGACGCAACGCCTCCTCAAGCCCCTGCACAGCCTCATTGAACCGCCGCAGTGGGAGCATATTGGTGGCGCGGTTGTAGATCGCGTCCAAATTTCCAGGCTTCAGGCCTATCGCTTTGTCATAGCTGGCCAATGCCTCATCGCGCCGGCCAAGCTGGACAAGCGCGTCGGCGCGCAGCAGCCAGGCTTCGGCATTCTTTGGATCGAGCGCGCCCGCCTGTTCGGCATCGGTCAGCGCCTCGGCAAAGTTTTCCAGGAGAAGCGAAACTTCCGCCCTGCTCCTCAGCGCGTCGGCGAAATTCGACCTGATTTCGAGGGCCTGGGTGTAGCTCGCGCGCGCCTCCCCGAAGCGTTCGAGACGCCGCAACGCAACACCACGCATGTACCAACCCTCCGGCGAGCCGGACCGCAAGGTTACAAGCCGGTCAAAATCGGCAAACGCCTCCGCGTAACCGCCGAGAACCATGAGTGCCGCGCCGCGATTGCCCCGCGCTTCGGCATAATCGGGCGCAACCGCGAGCGCGGAATCGAAACAGCCGACCGCCTCTTGATGCCGATTCAATTTGGCCAGCAGCGAGCCGCGGTTGTAGAGCGCATCCACGGCATCGGGTTTGACCGACACCGCTTCGCCGATCAGCCGCTCGGCCTCGACAAGTTGGCCAGCCTGATAGCTCAGGAGACCGAGCCCATGCAGCGCCTCGAACTGCTTGGGCTGCTCCCGCAGGATAGCGCTATAGATCGCGGCGGCTTCCGAGAATTTTCCTGCGCGGCGCAGCGCGAGCGCGTTGGCGAGCACATCCTCGTTCACGAAGCGCCCTCCACAGCGAAACTTTGCGGCGCGAGACCGGCGCGCTGACGATCGGCCATCGTGAGGAATGCGGCTTCGAGATTTCGCGTGAACCGCGCGGTATCGAACAGCGCGCAATCCTTGCGGTTGGCCGCGAGCTTCGCCTTTATAGCTGCAAGTGCCACCCCGTCACGCGCCAGGTGCAGCGCGAGCTGCTCATACTCCGCGGGCGATGCCGTCACCAGCTCTGGGAGACCGGCGGCGTTGAGCAGACTGCCCGCGACTCGCGCGGCGAAAGTGGGGCCGAGGAACGTCACAACGGGCAGCCCCGCCCAGAGCGCGTCGCTGCACGTGGTATGCGCCGTATAGGGCGACGTGTCGAGAAAGAGATCGGCCAAACGCTGACGCGCGAGATGCTCCGGTGGCGTGGTGCGCGGCGCGAAGATCAAGCGCTCCGGCGCGATCCCCTGCTCCAGCGCCTGGGCGCGCAAATTGGCGGCCGCCGCGGCATTGTCCTCGAGCAGCCAAAGCACGCTGCCCTCAACG
>DASYEG010000170.1:0-12634 GCA_036499145.1 Micropepsaceae bacterium
CCGCCGATGACATAGCCCTCATCGATGGCGGGCGCGCCATGAGTGATGAGGCTCGTCTTGGCCGTGGTGCCGCCCATGTCGAAACCGATGCAGGTTTCCAACTTCAGATCGCGCGCGAGCCGGCCCGCCCCGATCATCCCCGCGACGGGGCCGGATTCCATCATGGAGACGGGCTGATCCTGCGCCAGCGCGATGGACATCACCCCGCCATTGGAACGCATGATCTGGATCTTGCCGCCGAAAAATTGGCCGCGCAGATAGGTCTCGAGCCGGCGCAGATAGGTCTGCACGCGCGGACCGACATAGGCGTTGAGCGCGGTCGTCGAGGTGCGCTCATATTCGCGGTATTCGCGCAGGATTTCGTGCGAGGAGGTGACGAAGAGATCGGGCATCGCGGCACGCAGATGTTGCGCAATGCGCTGTTCATGCGCCGGATTGGCGTAGGAATGCAGCAGGCATATGGCGACGGCCTCGATGCGGTGCCGACGCAGAGCGGCCGTCAATTCCACAAGCGCCGAATCGTCGAGCGCAATCAGAACTTCGCCCTTGGCATTGACCCGCTCGGTCACTTCGAAGGTCAAATCACGCGCCACGAGCGGTTTGGGGCGGTGGAAGAACAGGTTGAAACCTTCGATGCGGTTTCCCCGGCCGATGGCATAGACGTCACGGAAGCCCTTGGTCGCGATCAGCGCGGTCAGCGCGCCTTTGTGTTCCAGAACCGTATTGATCGCAACCGTCGAACCATGAAGCACCTCGGAGAGACGCGCCATATCGCATGCGGCGAGGCCGATCGTGTCGGCAACACCCTGTGTCGGATCGGCCGGGATTGTGGAAGACTTCGACGTGACGATGCGCCCGTCGATGCAGCCGACGAGATCGGTGAAGGTTCCGCCAATATCGATACCAACGAGGTTCATTCACGCATCCATGACGATCGGTGTTTCCAGCGGGTAAAGCGGCGTTCGGCGGCGCGCACGATTTCATTCAACAGGATCGCTATGATCGCGAGAATGCCGATCAACGCGTACAGAGGCGCGGGATTGAAGGATTCGGCGAACAATCTGGTGAAATACCCCACGCCGCTCGTAGAGACGTAGAGCTCCGCGAGAATAACGCCAAGCAGCGTCATGGTCATGGCGAGACGGAGGCCGGCGAAAAAGCTTGTCACCATATGAGGGAAGATCACATCGCGGATGATGTCTGCGCGGCGCGCGCCCATGGATTGGGCGGCCCTGAGATAGAGCGGGTTCACATCGCGCATCCCGGCTACGACATTGACGATGATGGGAAACACCCCGTGGCTGAAGCCAAAGGCGATTTTTGCGGCGGGCCCGATGCCGAAGCCAAGCATGAATAGCGGCAACAGCACGACCTGCGGAATGGCATAAAGCAACAGGATGATGGGGAACAGGCTGCGCCGGGCCAACTCTGTCGCGCCGATGGCAAGGCCCATCGCCAGTCCGATCGCGATCGCCAGGCCATAGGCGCACGTCACCTCGAACAGGGTGAGCAGAATCGCGGCGCGGATCTGGCCGTCGGATAGGATGTCGGTGAACAGCGCCCGCGCGATGGCCGATGGCGGTGCGATGAGTTCCAAATTGCCGGAGAGACGCGCCCAGATCTCCCAGACGATGAGCAGGGCAAGCACGAGTGCGCGGCGCGTCCAGGCGATGCGCGCGGGTGTGCTGAATTGCTCGCGTCGCCGATGTCGAAGCGCCGGAATTTTTCGGGATGCGGTTTCGCTCAGACTCATCCTTATGATCCGCGCATCCGGCTCTCGAGCCGCGACACCAACGCGTTCAGCGCGAGGGCGGTGGCGATGACGGCGGCCATCCAGGCAAACATGCGCGCGGGCTCCATCAATTCGGCGGCGAGCGCGATGTTGCGTCCGACTCCTGAGACTGACGAGATCGTCTCGCCTCCGAGCACGGACGCGAATGAGATGAAGAAGGCGATTCGAAGCCCCGTCAGGATCACCGGAAACGCCGCGGGGAACAGTACATGGCGCAATGTGCCGAGTCGCGAAAGCCCCATGGACTGGGCGGCATCCAGAAAGCGCGGGTTCACATTGGAAAATCCCGCGATGGTGTTGAGCGCGATGGGGAAAAAGCCATAGGCCGCGCCATAGGCGATTTTCGAGCCCGTGCCGATTCCGAACAACAGGATGAACAGCGGGAAAAACAGGGTGATCGGGATGGCGAAAAGCCCGCTGACGATAGGTTCCAATAACGCGGTGAGAAAGCGTGAGCGCGTCACCAGATAGCCGGCGGGTATGCCGAGAAGGATCGCGATGATGTAGGCCTGGAGAATCGTCGTCAGCGTGACGCGGACCGCCGACCAGAAGATTGCGGTCTGCACAAGCGCGAGGAAGGCGCGCCACACGGACTCCATCGGCGGCAGGAACAAAGGGCTGATCGCGCCGGTTGTGTCTATGACGAACCACGCGGCGATGGTCAGCGCGAGGAAGGCGAATTGGATCAGCCGCGGCGTAAGATGCGGGCGTTGCTTCATCGCGCGCTTCCCGCACAGCCTGTGGCTGTCATGGCTTGGCGGATTTCGTCATGCAGCGAGGCGTAGCACGCGTTGCGCAGATCGCTGAAGCGCTGTTCCAGCATGAAGCCGGGCAGGCGCGGATGCGGCTCATCGACATCGATGATCGATTTGACGCGCCCCGGCCTCGCGCTCATCAACGCGATGCGGTCCGAAAGAAACACGGCCTCAGCGAGACTGTGGGTCACGAACACGATGGTCTTGCCGGTTTGCGCCAGCAATATCGAGAGGTCTTCGCCGAGCACCATGCGGCTCTGCTCATCGAGCGCGGCAAAGGGTTCGTCCATCAGCAGAATCTCGGTGCCCGCCGCGATGCCGCGGGCGAGATTGACGCGCTGGCGCATGCCGATGGAAAGCTGATCCGGATAATGATCGGCGAAATCCGTCATGCCGACGGATTTGAGCGCCACCATGGTGCGGTCGCGCCATTCGCTCCGCCCGATGCCGCGATATTTGAATGCGATGCTGAAATTCTCGGCCACGCTGTACCAGGGAAAGAGCGTGCTCTCCTGGAACACGAAGGCGATTTTTTCCGGCGAGGGACGGCGCACGACAGCGCCTCCTACCGAAACCTCGCCCTCGCTGGCTTGAACGAGACCCCCGATGATGTTGAGAAGCGTGCTCTTGCCGCAGCCCGATGGGCCGAGCAGGCAGAGGAATTCCCCGCGTCTGACGTCGAGCGACACATTGTCGAGCGCAACGACGCTCTGGGGCGAATCCGCATCGCCATAACGCTGGCTGATATTGCGCACGGCGATGGCGACCGGCGCTTCATAAGCGCGCGCTGACCGGCGAGAGGTGTGCGCTAGATTCACAGCGTCCTCGTGGCGTTTTCCCGCGATCCGGCCGGAAACCTCAGTTTAGCCGAACCGGTACGAAGCTGCCGTTATAAAGCTTGGACGTCTCGGGCAGGAAGTCCAGGATCTGCAGATCTTTAAGGGAATGGCGGATCGTTTCCAGGGCCTCGGGGTCGAACCGGCCGTCGAATGACATCATGCCGGTCTCGATGGGGTAGGTCTGATCGACGATTTTCTCGCCAACCCGCAAGGTGGCGGCGACCGATTTGACCGTCTCGACGCGATGATCGCGCATATAGGCCGCGACGGTGAACCAGCCTTTGAGAAAACGTCGGACGAGATCGGGGTCCTTCTGGATCAGCACATCGCGCGCGAACACCACATGGGTGTGGAAATGCGGCACCACGTCACCGAATGTGCCCAGCACGATGCCCTGGCCATTGTCCTGAATCTGATAGGCCTCCTGCACGGAGGTCACCGCGGCGGTGAGTTCGCCCGAGCGCATCGCGGCCAGACGTGTGCGCATTTCGCCCATCGGCACGATCTCGATATCCGAAGGCTGCCACTTCCTGGAGACGGCGATGTTGCGGGCAAGCCAATCGGTCAGCGAGCCCGCGGTGGAAACGCCGATGCGTTTTCCCTTGAGCCCGTCGATGGCCGTAACGTGGCTTGTCTTGGCAACCACCAGCGCCATGTTGGCCGGGCGATTGGCGACCACCGCGACGGCATGGGCCGGAACGCCTTTGGCCGCATAACCCATGCCGGGACCGGAGCCGAAGCCGAAATCGACGGAGCCCGCGGCCAAGGCCTGTTGCAACTGGCCATCGCCCCGGAACGTCGAAATCTCAAGTGCTAGGCCCACCGATGTCCAGATGCCCTGCTTCTCCCCCAATTCGAGTCCGGCGAATGGGAAGGATGAGTTGATCGCCTTACCGACGCGGACTTTCCTCAGGCCTTGGGCCGGGGCTGGAGTTGGCAGGACGGATGCGCACGCGATCCCGGACGCGAACATGGCCAAAAGATTGCGCCGGCTCGTCCGCACGTTTCGTTCCCTACGATGTTTATCGTTGCGGGCGAGATTTGCAGCTTGGATGCCGCGAAGCAAGCGGAAGCCTTGAATGAAAGCTGCGTGACGAGGCCCTATAGTTTTCGAGTGCGATGCCACCGATCCGTCAATGCGACGTTATGCAAACGCCGCATCTGATCAAGCGGCCCTCCACAGGGAAAGATGCAGCGTGGATCCGCGTGAAAATTCCATAAATGCTCTTGCGATCAATACTATCCGCACGCTTGCCATGGATGCGGTGGAGACCGCGAAATCCGGCCACCCTGGTACACCCATGGGTTTGGCGCCGGTCGTCTACACGCTGTGGCAGCGTTTCCTGCGCTTCGATCCCGAAAATGTGTCCTGGCCGAACCGGGACCGTTTCGTGCTTTCGGCGGGACACGCCTCCATGCTGCTTTACGCGGTGCTGCATCTCGCCGGCGTGAAAGCACCCGGCGGTGCGCCCGCGGTCACGCTGGACGACATCCGGACGTTCCGCCAGCTCGGCAGCCATTGTCCCGGTCATCCCGAATACCGCCACACGGCGGGCGTCGAGACGACCACGGGGCCTTTAGGGCAGGGATGCGGCAACAGTGTCGGCATGGCCATGGCCGCACGCTTTCTCGCCAAGCACTTCAACCGGCCGGATTTCGCGCTGTTCGATTACAATGTCTACGCGCTCTGCAGCGATGGCGACCTGATGGAAGGCGTCGGCAGCGAAGCGGCATCGATCGCCGGCCATCTGTCGCTCGGCAATCTCTGCTGGATCTACGACAACAACAACGTGACGATCGAAGGTCACACCGACCTTGCCTTCACCGAAGATGTCGCGGCGCGGTTTCGCGGCTACAACTGGAATGTGGAACGGGTCGGCGATGCCAATGATTGCGTGCGGCTCGCCGAAGCGCTGGAGAATTTTCGCGCCGGCGGCGATACTCCCATGCTCATCATTGTGGACAGCCATATTGGTTATGGCGCGCCGCATAAGCAGAACACCTCTTCCGCGCATGGCGAGCCGCTCGGCGAGGAGGAGGTGCGCCTGGCCAAGCGATTCTATGGCTGGCCGGAAGATGCCCAATTCTTCATCCCCGACGGGGTACGCGCGGCGTTCGACGAAGGCGTTGGGACGCGCGGACGCGATGCCTCGGCGGATTGGTACAAGCGGCTTGACGCGTATCGCGCCAAATACCAGACGCTCGCGGACGAACTCGACCTGATGGAACAGGGCGGATTGCCCGCCGGATGGGAGCGCGATCTGCCGCAGTTTCCCGCCGACGCCAAAGGGATGGCCAGCCGCGAGGCGTCGGGCAAGGCGCTGAACGCGGTCGCGCGGCACTATCCCTGGCTGATCGGGGGGGCGGCCGATCTGTCGCCCTCGACCAAAACCGATATGAAGGACGGCGGCGATTTCGAAGGCGAAAAAGCCGGACGCAATCTTCATTTCGGCGTCCGCGAACATGGCATGGGGGCCATCCTGAATGGGCTCGCGGTTTCGAAATTGCGCCCGTTCGGGGCAACCTTCCTGATCTTCAGCGACTACATGAAGCCCGCGATCCGGTTGGCGGCTCTGATGCAGGTGCCGGTCATCTACGTCTTCACCCATGATTCCATCGGATTGGGAGAAGACGGCCCGACCCACCAGCCCGTGGAGCAATTGACGCAATTGCGCTCCATTCCCGGCCTTGTGACGCTTCGCCCCGGCGATGCCAATGAGACGGTAGAGGCTTGGCGTTTTGCGATCGCATCGAAACGCCCTTGTGCGCTGGTCCTCACGCGTCAGGCGCTTCCCACGCTCGACCGCCGACGCTACGTGGCCGCATCGGAGCTTGCGCGCGGTGCCTATATTCTCGCAGGCGCGGACAATCCCGAGCCCGATGTCATCCTCATCGCCACCGGCAGCGAGGTTTCGCTGTGCGTTCAAGCCCACGGCGAATTGGCGAAAGAAGGCATCGCGGCACGTGTCGTCAGCATGCCCTCATGGGAATTGTTCGAGGAACAGGACCAGGCCTATCGCGATTTGGTGCTGCCCCCGGACATCGGCGCGCGTCTGTCGGTCGAGGCAGCCTCTCCCATTGGCTGGGATCGCTATGTCGGGTCATCCGGGGCGCGGATCGCCATGACGGGCTTCGGCGCGTCGGCTCCCGCCAAGGCACTTTTCGCGCATTTCGGCTTCACAGTGGAGCATGTCCTGGGCGCGGCGCGCGATCAGATTCAACGCCATCGCGAATCTGCCGCGAACCCTGCATAGTCTCGGACATTCTCTACGCGGCTTCGACGCCTGTTCATCGGATGAAAGGAACTCCATGCAAATCGGCATCATCGGCTTGGGACGCATGGGCGGCAATATTGCGCGCCGCCTCATGCAGCACGGCCATAATTGTGTCGTCTACGATGCGCGGGCAGACGCCATTCACGCGCTGGAAAAGGACGGTGCCCGTGGCGCGAAAAACCTGGAAGACTTCGTACGCAATCTTCAGCCGCCGCGAATCGCCTGGGTCATGCTTCCGGCAGGCCGGATCACCGATGAGACCGTGACGCAGCTCGGCGCGGCGATGCAGACGGGCGACATCGTGATCGATGGAGGCAACAGCTTCTATCGCGATGATATCCGCCGCGCGCGCGCCCTGAAGGAAAAGGGCGTCCGCTATGTCGATGTCGGTACCAGCGGCGGAGTCTGGGGTCTGGAACGCGGTTATTGCATGATGATCGGGGGCGATCCGGAGGCGGTTCGGCATCTGGACCCGATCTTCGGCGCGCTGGCGCCGGGGGCGGGCGAAATCTCCCGCACGCCGGGCCGTGCGGAAGGCGGCACGGCGGAGCGCGGTTATCTGCATTGCGGGCCGGTCGGCGCCGGCCATTTCGTCAAGATGATCCATAACGGAATCGAATACGGCCTTATGGAAGCCTATGCCGAAGGCTTTGACATCCTGCATCAGGCAGGAGGGGATACCCGCGCCGAAGACGAGCGCTACGACATCGACCTCGCCGACGTCGCGGAACTCTGGCGGCGGGGCAGCGTCATCGGTTCCTGGCTGCTCGATCTGACCGCGATTTCGTTCACCGAAGACAGCGCGCTGGCGCAATATTCGGGCTATGTGGACGATTCCGGCGAAGGGCGCTGGACGTTGATGGCGGCTATCGAATCGGGTGTGCCCGTGGACGTGTTGTCGGCCGCGCTTTATGCCCGCTTCCGCTCGCGCGATTCCGCGAGCTTCGGGAACAAGCTGCTCTCGGCCATGCGCAAACAGTTCGGAGGCCATGTCGAACCGAAACATGGTTCGTGACCATGGAGGGACCGCAGCCTGCCGGACCTTGTGCGTTCGTGATTTTCGGCGCCTCGGGCGATTTGACCAAGCGCCTCTTGATCCCGGCGCTTTACCACCTCAAGCGCGCCAATCTGCTGCCGGACGATTTCGCGCTTGTCGGCATTTCACGCACGCCGCAATCCGACGAACAATTCCGCGACCGTCTGGGCAAGAGTCTCCGCGAGCTGAGCCAAGACCCCATTGACGATGGCATTTGGGATTGGTTCGCGCAGCGCATGCATTACATGGCCGGCAGTCTCGACGATTCCGCAACCTACGAGCGTCTCAAAACGCTCCTGCTGAAAATGGACGCAGACCATCATTCGAGCGGAAACTATCTTTTCTACATGGCGGTTCCCGCAGCCGAATTCGCCCCGATCGTGCAGCATTTGGGCGCAGCGGGACTGGCGCGGGAAGACAACGGCCAATGGCGGCGCGTGGTTGTCGAGAAGCCATTCGGCAACGATCTCAAATCGGCCAAGGCCCTCAATCGCGTGCTGCTTGAAAATCTCACCGAACCGCAAATCTACCGGATCGACCATTATCTCGGAAAAGAGACGGTGCAGAACATCATGGTCCTTCGTTTCGGCAACGGGCTGTTCGAGCCGTTGTGGAACAGGAACCATATCGACCATGTCGAAATCACGGTGGCCGAAACGCTCGGGGTCGAACGGCGGGGACGATATTACGACGCCACCGGTGCGCTGCGCGACATGGTGCCCAATCATCTGTTCCAGCTTCTGACGCTGACGGCGATGGAGCCGCCGACCTGCTTCGAGGCCGATGCGACGCGCAACGAGAAGGGCAAGGTGCTGGATGCCATCCGCAGATTCACCCGCGACTCGGCGCGCCAAAATGCCGTGCGGGCGCAATATGGACGTGGTTCGATCCAGGGAAAAACCGTCGCCTCCTATCGCGAGGAGCCCGATGTCGATCCGAATTCGGTGACCGCAACCTATGTGGCGATAAAGCTCACCATCGAGAATTGGCGTTGGGCGGGCGTGCCCTTCTATCTGCGGACCGGCAAGGCGCTTGCCGCCAGGCACAGCGAAATCCTCATCCAGTTCAAGCAGGCGCCGCTCACGCTGTTCCACAGCACGCCGGTCGAGCGGCTGATCCCCAACGATCTCACCCTGAATATCCAACCGGAGGAAGGGGCCTCCTTGCGCTTTGGCGCGAAAGTGCCGGGACAGACCATGCAGATCGGCGACGTTGAAATGAAATTCAATTACGGCGATTATTTCCGCGCCGCTCCGAGCAATGGCTACGAAACGCTGCTGTATGATTGCATGATGGGCGACGCAAGCCTGTTCCAGCGCGCCGATACCATCGAGTCCGCGTGGGGGATCATCCAGCCGGTGCTCGACAATTGGACGGAAGATCGTGTCAGTGCGTTGCCGGTCTATGCCGCGGGCAGCCAAGGTCCGGCGGAAGCTGACGCGCTTCTCCAGCGCGATGGCAGGGGGTGGCGTCCCATCAGAACCCCGGCGGACAAAACTCCGGCAGGGCCCGCATGAAACGCGACATCGCACAGGAGGTGCTGAGCGATGCGGATGCGTTGGCGCACCGTGTCGCGGATTGGCTGCTGGACCTGGCTCTTGCCGCGAAGGATCGATTCGCCGTTGCGCTGTCCGGTGGCACGACGCCGCGCGCAACCTATGCGGTTCTCGTTACGCCGTTTTACCGCGAACGATTTCCCTGGCAGCGCACGCACTGGTTCTGGGGTGACGAGCGTTTTGTGCCCATTGAGGATAGGCGCAGCAATTACCGGATGGCATGGGAAACCATGCTGTCGCGTGCGTCGATCCCCGAGGCCAATATCCATCCGATTCCGACCGCGAACGTCACGCCCCAAGACGCCGCCGCGCAATATGAGCGCGCGCTGAAGACTTTCTACGGTTCGGACCGGCTCGATCCGCAACGGCCGCTGTTCGACGTCAATTTGCTGGGGCTTGGCGAGGATGGCCATTTCGCCTCCTTGTTTCCGGGTTCAGAGGCACTTGACGAGCGCCGGCATTGGACAGCGGCGGTCGTGGGCGCACAACCCGAGCCGCGAATCACGCTCACCTATCCGGCGCTGGAAAGCTGCCGTCATGCCGCGTTCGTCGTCTCCGGCGCGGCGAAATCCGCGATGCTTCGCGGGCTTGCCGCCGGCGATGCGAATCTTCCCGCCGGCCGATTCGATCCCGTGGGGGCGCTTCATATCTTCGCTGATGAAAAAGCCGCGGGCCCCGGAGGATCGTAAAGCTCAATGAACGAGCGGTTTGGTCCCGCGTGGCGGTGGCGCGGCAAGCAGGACCGCCACCCAGCGGAACCCTTCGATGTGGGCACAGACAATCGCAATGGCCGCGGTCATGGGCACAGCCAGAAACAGCCCGGCCAATCCCCACACGAGTCCCCAGAAGGTGAGGGCGAGGATAATGGCGAAGGGACTGAGGTTCAGGGATTGTCCCAGGATGAGCGTCGCCGCCACATTCATCAGAAGAAAATGGACCGCGCCGAGCGCGATGACGATGATCAGCGCCGGGCCCAGCGTCCCGAATTGCACCAGCGCCATCAATGCGGGCAGCACCACCGCAACCGCCCCCACCGTCGGGACGTAGGTCAGGAAGAAGATGAGCAACGCCCAGAACGCCGCGAAACTGACGCCAAGCAACACAAGCAAGGCGTAGGACACCACGCTCATCAGCGCGCTCAGGATCGTGCACACGCCGAGATAAGACTGGATCTGCCGCGCGACGGTGTGCATGACCAGCTGGCTCTCCTGCTTGCGCACCGGATCGAGCTGCAGCCGGCCGAATTTGGCTCCGATGTCGCTTTGTTCGGCAAGCAGGAACCCGACATAGATCAGCACTTCGATGAGACCGAAGATCGAGAAGCCCAAGGATGTCGCCAACCCCGTCAGCAATCCCGCAAGATCGGAACGGCTGAAGAAGTCTTCGACGTTCACGCCCAGCCCCAACGGCGCCAGCCGTGTCTCGATGAATTGCTCCAATGTCATCACGTAGCCGGGCGCTCCCGCGGCGAATTGCGTGGCTTCCACGCCGATGATCCGGGTGACGGCGGAAAGCGCGCCCAGGAACAGCAGGAAAGCGCCGACCCAGGCGAGCCAGCGCGGCAATTTGAATTGAACGAGCCCATCGGCAAGGGCGTTCAAAACCGCCCATATCAAAAGCGCAAAGACAAGGGGCACCAGGAAAGGGCGGCCGAAAACCAGCAGCAGAAGAAGTGCAAGCGCGCTTACCAGCCAGTTCGCAAAACTTCTGCTCGTCGCTGTCATCGGCGATTTCGCCACATTCGAGGGCAGACAGTCATCTGCAAAACTCGCCTCAGCGAATCGAAAAAACATTCCGAGAACAATCGGTGTAAGCCGATTCGTATGCCCTTTCGAGTCGCTGAGCTTTTCGACGCGGAAGCTCGGGACTTAAATCCTGCCAAGCAGGACCAGAATCAGCACGATGATCAGAACAAGGCCGAGGCCGCCGCCGCCATAATAGCCGGTTCCGTAGAAGGGGCCGCCGCCGAGGCCGCTAAAGCCGCCAAGCAGCGCGATAATAAGAATGATGAGCAGTATAGTGCCTACAGACATGGCGATTTCCCGATTGGGGTAGCTGTACACGCTGCCCGGAGCACCGGCTCACGCCCGGCAGTCTGGAAATGAATTGCCGTGGCCAAGGTTCCCGAGGAAACCGTGATTCGCCCGGTTCAGAGCACAAAGAACGCGAGGGATGCGAGCGCCATCACCCCTGTGGCGAGCCATCCGGCCACAAGCATGGGGCGCGGGAGCGTCAGCCGTCCCATGATACGCGGGTTCATCGCGATCACCATCATGACGGCCATCAGCGGGGCGGCGAGCACGCCATTGACGACCGCGCTCCAATAGAGCGCCTTGACCGGATCGAGGGAGGTGACGTTCAGCATCACGCCGCCCAGCGTCGCGACCGCAATCGTGGCGTAGAACGCTTTGGCCTCTCTGGGGCGCCGGTCGAGGCCTTCTGTCCAGCGGAACATTTCGCTCACCCCATAGGCCGCGGACCCGGCGAGCACGGGGACCGCGAGCATGCCGGTCGCGATGATGCCGGCCGCGAACAGGGCGAACGCGAAGACGCCGGCGGCCGGCCGCAATGCCTCGGCCGCCTGCGCAGATGTCTGGATATCGGTCACCCCGTTCGCGTTCAGCGTCGCGGCGGTGGCGAATATGATGAACAGCGCGATCATGTTCGACACGCCCATCCCGACAACCGTGTCGGTACGAATGCGCGTCAGTTCCGGCCCGGCATCGCGCGGGGCGATGCAAAGCGCCTTCGCGTGCCGGCGATGCAATTCCTCCACTTCCTGCGCGGCTTGCCAGAAGAACAGATAGGGGCTGATCGTCGTGCCGAGAATGGCGACCATGGCCATGGCATGGGGCGCATCGAAGACGAGTCGCGGAATGAGAGTGCCAGCGAGGGCTGTTCCCCAAGGCACATGTGCGGCAAAGACCACCGCCACATAGGCGAAGAGCGACAGAGTTGCCCATTTGAGCACGGCAGCATAGCGGGCATAACTCATGAAGATTTCGAGCAGGGTGCAAACCAGGCCGAACAACGCGGCATAAAGGAGCTTGGGTCCGCCGATGAGCAAGCCCAGCGCCGCGCCCATGGCGCCGAGGTCCGCGCCGAGATTGATCACGTTTGCCAGGATGAGCAGGAGCACGACCCCGCGCAGGAGCCAAGGGGTGTAATGCCGGCGCAGATTCTGGGCGATGCCATAGCCCGTGACGCAGCCGATCCGTGCGCTGACCTCCTGGATCACCACCATCAGCGGGAAGCTGAACAGCATGGTCCATGCGAGGCCATAGCCGAACTGCGCGCCTATCTGGCTGTAGGTCGCGATGCCGCTCGGGTCATCGTCCGCCGCGCCTGTGACGAGGCCGGGCCCAAGGCTCCTCAGAAATC
>DASYEG010000171.1:0-8263 GCA_036499145.1 Micropepsaceae bacterium
CACCATGCACACCGGAGAGATGGCCGCGGCAAAAGGCGCGACCGGGCAGGGCGACGTGGTCCAGGTTGTCAATGCGGTGACCGCGGCCGAACTCACCTTGCAGACCGTGGTGGCGATCCGCGACCGCGTGATTTCCGCCTATCAAGACATCATGAAGATGCCGATTTAAGGAACCCCATGACCGGAGCCGAAACATTGGATTTTGCGCGGGAGTCGATCTACCTCCTGCTCGAACTCTCAGCCCCCACCATGCTCACCGCGCTCGTTGTCGGCGTGGTGATCGGGCTGTTGCAGGCCATGACCCAAATCCAGGAAATGACGCTCGTCTTCGTGCCGAAGATTCTCGCGATCTTTCTGGTGTTACTGTTCGCCTTGCCGATGGCGGGTGAAGCCATGGCAACTTATATGAATAATATCGCCGCGCGCATCGCTCAGCCATGAACGTGATTCTGCCCCAATTGCAGGGGGTGGTGCTGGTTTATCTCCTGACGTTTTCGCGCGCCGGCGCCATGATCATGCTGCTCCCGGTGATCGGGGACGCGGGCGTTCCGGCCCGTGTCCGCCTTGCTTTTGCGCTTGCCGTCTCCGCCGCGCTCGTGTCGGTCACGGCGCGCTATTACCCAACGAACACACCACCGCCGCTCGAACTCGCGGCGCTGATCGCGCGCGAAGCGACGGCGGGCGTTCTCGTCGGCACCATGGCGCGATTGATCATGAGCACGCTCGAAACCGCCGGAACATTGATCGCGGTGCAAACCGGACTTGCGTTCGCCACGACGCTCGATCCCGGCCAAGGCACGCAAAGCGCCATAGTTTCGACCTTCCTCTCGCTTGTCGGTTCACTGCTGGTGTTCGAAACGGGCCTGCATCATCTCGCAATCGGCGCGATCAGCGGGAGCTACACGCTGCTGCCGCCGAACCAGGCTTTCCCGGCCGGCGACATGGCGGAGATGACGTTGAATCTGGTCTCGGGCTCCTTCGCGCTCGGGCTGCAATTGGCATCGCCGTTCATTGTCTTCGGCCTGCTGATCTATGCAACCCTCGGCGTGTTGTCGCGTCTGATGCCGCAACTGCAGATTTTCTTCCTCGCCATGCCGGTGAGCATCCTCACCGGGTTCGTGCTCCTTATGCTGTTCCTTGGCGTGATGATGACCGCGTTCCTCGATTTCTTTGCAGGCCAGATGCGCCTCTTTGGAGGTTGAAGGTTCGTGGCGGAAGATAGCGACGACTCCCAGCGTACCGAGGAACCGACCCAAAAGCGTCTCGACGAGGCGCTGAAGCAGGGCGATGTCGTCAAAAGCTCGGAGCTTTCCAGTTTCGTCATGCTGGCGGGCGGTACGCTGGCGCTGGCGCTTTTTGCCCATAATGCGGCCACGCGATTCGCCGCGGATTTCACCGTCTTCCTTGCGAGCCCGGGTGAAATGACACTCGATGCCGGCGCCATGACGGGTCTCATGAAGAGATGCGTGTTTGGATTTTTCGCCATTACCGGTCCGGCGGCCGGGCTGATGCTGATCGCGGCTCTGGCGGGACATCTGCTGCAGCACCGTCCGTTCTTTTCCACCGAGAAGATCAAGCCCGATCTGGGAAAATTGTCGCCCGTCGCGGGTTTCAAGCGGCTGTTCGGACTGGATGGCATCGTCAATCTCGTCAAAGGGGTGGCCAAGATCGTCCTGGTCGGCACCGCGGCCTTCCTCGCGGTCTGGCCCGAACGTTCCCGGCTGGCTTCCGCGCTCGACATGAATCCCCTGGGCATCGCCTCTCTGTCGCTTACCCTCATCGGCAAGATGCTGATCGCCGCCTTGATCGTGCTCGCCGCCATCGCAGCGCTCGATTATTTCTACCAGCGTCAACGCTTCATGGCCCGGCACCGGATGACCCGTCAGGAATTGAAGGACGAGGTCAAGCAGAGCGAAGGCGATCCTATCGTCAAGGCCCGCATTCGGCAGATCCGCCTGGAACGCTCCAAAAAGCGGATGATCGCTGCCGTTCCCGGCGCGAATGTGGTTATTGTGAACCCGACACACTATGCCGTCGCATTGAAGTACGAATCAGGCAAAATGGCCGCACCGGTTTGCGTTGCCAAGGGCATGGATCATCTGGCGCTTACCATCCGCAAGGTTGCCGAAGAGCATGACGTTCCCATCGTTGAAAATCCGCCGCTTGCCCGCGCCCTTTATGCGGCGGTCGACCTCGATGAGCCGGTCCCCCCGGAGCATTACAAGGCCGTGGCCCAGATCATCGGCTATGTCATGCGGTTGGCGAATAAGAACAGGTTCTGGCGGAACTGACCGCGCGCGCCTCCCGGGGCTGCGGCCATGACCGGCATCGTAATCCTTCTGAGCCGCAATTTCTCCCCGCGCGCGGTTGGCGGGACGTCACGCCTCGCAGCGCTTTTGTTCTTTCTGCTGGCCGTCATTGGAGCCGGCGCAATTCTGCTGGAGCCGCAATTCGCCCGCTGGGCCGGTGTTGTGCTGGTCGGTTTCATCGGAGTGGGCGCTGCGTTCCTGCTGGTTGCCGCTTGGCCGCGCACCTCGGCCGATCTCGACGATGCCCGCCGGGCCGCCGCGGCGGCGGCCTCGGCCAATGTTGCCTGGGCCGTGACCGCCAAGGATGGGGCGGTGCTGGACTGCAATATCGCCTACCGCTTTCTGGCGGGTGCGGGTGAGGGCGAGCCGCCCGCTCCACCGCAGCTGGCGTTTTCAGGCGAGGCGCCTGCCGCCGCGCTTTATCGTCTTGCGCGGGCGGCTGGCGAGGGCCGCGCCCGGGAAGAGAATTTCGAAACGGAATCGGGGCAGAAGCTCACCGCGGTCGTGCGCGCTTTGCGCGGCGGCGATTCCGCCTGGTGGTTTACGCCGCTGCTTCCCGGAGCCGCCCCGCAAAGAACGGTGGTGGAAAAAAAGAGTCCCTCGGGGCTGACCCGCTTTGCCGATTTTTTCCGCAATGCGCCCATCGCGGTTGCCATTACCGGCGCGGAGGGTGCAATCGCCGAAGCCAATAGCGGTTTTATGGAATTCTTCGCGCTTGAGGCCAACAGGGTTGGGGCGCGGATGGAGACACTCGTCGCCGAACATGAGCGTGCCGCCGTCATTGACCTGATCGCGCGGGCGGGGCGCGGGGATGTCAGCCAGGTTCCCGTCGAAATTCACTCTGCGTCGAATGCAAAGTCGCCGGATCGCACGGCCCAGCTTTTCGGAAGCCCGTTCATGCCGGGTCTCGGCGGGGAGCCGTGCGCTCTCCTTTATATCGTGGATACGTCCGAGCAAAAGGCGCTGGAGACCCAATTCGCCCAATCGCAGAAAATGCAGGCGATCGGCCAACTGGCCGGTGGTGTCGCGCATGATTTCAACAATCTTCTGCAGGCGATCATGGGCAATTGCGATCTCTTGCTGATGCGTCATCCCGCAGGCGATCCCTCTTTTGCGGAGATCAATGAGGTCAGGCAGAATTCCGTCCGGGCGGCCGGGTTGGTGCGTCAGCTTCTGGCTTTTTCGCGCCAGCAGACCTTGCAGCCCAAGGTGCTCGCGCTTTCCGATACTCTGACGGAATTGTCACTTCTGCTGCGCCGGCTGGTGGGAGAGCGAATTGTCCTGCGGGTCGAGCATCCGCAGGATCTCTGGCCGGTGCGCGCCGATGAGGGCCAGCTTTCGAACGCGGTGATGAACCTGGTCGTCAATGCGCGCGACGCCATGCCTCCCGAAGGCGGCGCGGTCACGATCCGAACCTCCAATGTGACGTTTGCCGGGGCCGAGCCGATCGGTACGGGCCATATACCGGCAGGCGATTATGTGCTGATCGAAGTGATCGATACGGGTTCGGGAATCCCGAAGGAAAATCTCACCAAGATTTTTGAACCCTTCTTCACCACCAAGCCGGTCGGGCAAGGGACCGGTCTCGGCCTTTCGACAGTTTATGGCGTGGTCAAGCAGACCGGCGGTTTCATCACTGTGGACAGCGAACGGGGGCAGGGGACATCGTTCCGCGTCTATCTGCCGCGACATACCGCCCCCAGCGCGCCCGAAGTGGTCGAGGAAAGCGAACGCGCCGCGCCGCGAGACCTCACAGGCGAAGACACCATTCTTTTGGTGGAAGACGAAGACGCGGTGCGGAGTTTTGCCGCCCGGGCTTTGCGGATGCGTGGCTATACCGTGCTGGAAGCATCCGGTGGGGAGGCCGCGCTCGACATCGTGCGCAGCCGCGCGTCCACGATCGACCTGCTCGTCACCGATGTGGTGATGCCCAATATGGACGGGCCCACGCTGGTGCGTGCGGCGCGGGGCTTGCGGCCGGATATGCGCGTCATCTTCATGTCGGGCTATGCCGAGGACGCCTTCCGCCGCAATGAGGAAAAGGTCGAGGAACTTCATTTCCTGCCCAAGCCCTTTGGCCTGAAACAGCTCGTTGCCAAGGTGAAAGAGGTCTTGTCCGAAGTCCCCCCCGCACCCAAGCCGCCTGCCCCGAACGATAGCGGAACATGAGTTAATTTTATAAGTGAATGCAATGGTTTATGTCGGGACTTGTCAAAGAGAACAAAACATGTACATTGCGGGAGTGGTTGGGTCCGGTTGAATTGCTCTAAGGGCCCTGGGCATTTCGTAAACGTTGTGAAATAAGGGGATACGGCTCATGGCACAGGCGGTTCTTCGCGTGGTGGCGAAAGAGGATAGCGACAAAAAGCGCGCGCTTGAGGCGGCGCTTTCCCAGATTGATCGGGCTTTCGGCAAGGGTTCGGTCATGAAACTGGGCCAACGCGAGAAGGCGGTGGACGCGGATGCGATTTCCACCGGTTCGCTGGGGCTGGATATTGCGCTCGGTATTGGCGGATTGCCCCGGGGCCGCGTGGTGGAAGTTTACGGGCCTGAATCCTCCGGGAAAACCACGCTGGCGCTGCATGTGGTGGCGGAAATTCAGAAAAAGGGTGGTGTTGCGGCCTATGTCGATGCCGAACATGCGCTCGATCCGGGTTACGCCAAGAAATTGGGCGTGGACATCGACGAGCTTCTGATCTCCCAGCCGGATACGGGGGAGCAGGCGCTTGAAATCACCGACACCCTGGTGCGCTCTGGAGGAGTCGACATCGTGGTGGTGGATTCGGTCGCGGCTCTGACACCCAAGGCCGAGCTTGAAGGCGAAATGGGCGATCAATTGCCCGGTCTTCAGGCCCGCCTGATGAGCCAGGCTTTGCGCAAATTGACGGGATCGATTTCCAAATCGAACACCATTGTCCTCTTCATCAATCAGATTCGGATGAAGATCGGGATCATGTTCGGGAATCCTGAAACCACGACCGGGGGCAACGCGCTGAAATTTTACGCCTCTGTCCGGCTCGACATCCGACGCATCGGCGCGATCAAGGATCATGACGAAGTGACCGGCAATCAGACCCGCGTGAAAGTGGTGAAGAACAAGGTGGCGCCCCCGTTCCGCCAAGTCGAATTCGACATCATGTACGGCCATGGCATTTCAAAATCCGGGGAGCTGGTCGATCTCGGCGCCAAAGCGGGGATCGTGGAAAAATCCGGCTCCTGGTTTTCCTATGACGGCCAGCGCATCGGCCAGGGCCGGGAAAACGCGAAGCTCTATCTGGAAACCAACCAGGATGTGGCCGCCGCGATCGAAGCGGCGATCCGTTCCAACGCCGGCCTTTTATCGGCGGGCCTGACGGTTCCAAACGACGAGCCAGCTACCGCGGGGGATTGAACCGCTCCCATCGGCATGGGACGGCTTCCAGAAGGGCGCTCCTTGCGGGCGCCCTTCGCCTTTTGGCGCGGCAAATGCACCCAATTGCACCGCAATTGCACCATTATTTTTGGCGGCCGGTCACGAAAATTTCCATGCGAACCCTGGAAAAACTCGCTGTTTGCGCCACAAAACAGGGGGGAGGGGGGTGTCGGTGCACGAAGCCCCCACCTCCTCGCATGATCGGCGCGGTGAAGATCGGGCGGAATTTTGCAGACGCACAAGGTGCTGCTATTTAGGATCGCATGAACAGTCTCAAAGATATTCGCGCCACATTCCTCGAATTTTTCCACAGCTGTGACCATGAGGTGGTGGCCTCATCGCCGCTTGTGCCGCGCAATGATCCGACCCTTCTTTTCACCAATGCCGGCATGGTGCAGTTCAAGAACGTCTTCACCGGCCAGGAGAAGCGGGCCGTTCCCCGCGCCGCGACCGCCCAGAAATGCGTGCGCGCCGGCGGCAAGCATAACGACCTCGACCGGGTGGGCTATACCGCGCGCCATCACACCTTCTTTGAGATGTTGGGGAATTTCTCCTTTGGCGATTATTTCAAGGACCGCGCGATTTCGCTCGCCTGGGACCTCATCACCAAGGATTTCGGGCTCTCCAAAGACCGGCTTCTCGTCACCGTCTATGCCGAGGACAATGATGCCTTCGATCTGTGGCGGAAGATTGCCGGTCTTCCCGAATCCCGGATCATCCGCATCGGTACGTCCGACAATTTCTGGTCGATGGGCGAGGTCGGTCCTTGCGGTCCCTGTTCGGAAATCTTCTACGACCATGGCGACCACATTCCCGGCGGTCCGCCGGGATCGCCGAATGAGGACGGCGACAGGTTCATCGAGATCTGGAATCTCGTCTTCATGCAGTATGAGCAATTGGCCGGTGGCTCCCGGGAAAGCCTGCCGCGGCCCTCGATCGACACCGGCATGGGTTTGGAACGCATCACGGCCGTGATGCAGGGCGTCCACGACAATTACGACATCGATCTCTTCCGGCATCTGATCGAGGCCTCGGCGGAATATTCCGGCACCGCAATCGCCGGACCGCATGCGGTCAGCCACCGGGTGATCGCCGATCACTTACGCTCGTCCTCATTCCTCATGGCCGATGGCGTGCTGCCGTCCAATGAGGGGCGCGGCTATGTGCTGCGCCGGATCATGCGTCGCGCCATGCGGCACGCGCATATCCTCGGTTCCAAGGACCCTTTGATGTACCGGCTCGTGCCCACCCTTGTGGCGGAGATGGGCGAAGCCTATCCGGAACTCAAACGCGCCGAAGCACTCTTGAGCGAAACCTTGAAGCTCGAAGAATTGCGCTTCCGCGACACGCTCGCGCGCGGGCTGAAGCTCTTGGACGAGGCCACCTCCGCCATGCAGCCGGGCGACACGCTGCCGGGCGAAATGGCGTTCAAGCTTTACGACACCTATGGTTTCCCGCGCGACCTGACCGAGGACGCGCTGCGCGAACGCGGGATGAAGGTCGATATCGCGGGCTTCGATTTCGCCATGGCGCATCAGAAGTCCGAGGCGCGCAAGGCGTGGTCGGGTTCGGGGGAAGCCGCCACCGACGCTTTGTGGTTCGCGCTGCGCGAGGAAATCGGCCCAACCGAATTTCTGGGCTATGACACGGAAGCCGCCGAAGGCGCGATCCTCGCCATTGTCCGAGACGGCGACCGCGTGCAATCGGGACGCGCCGGTGAAACCCTGCGCATCATCACCAACCAGACACCGTTCTATGGCGAAAGCGGCGGACAGGCGGGCGATCGCGGCGCGATGTTCTGCGCGGGCGGCGCCGAAGGCACTGTGATCGACACCGAGAAGAAGCTCGGCAATCTGTATGTCCACGTCGTCGAAATCACCCGTGGCGAATTCAAGGTCGGCAATGCCGTCGATTTGCGCGTCGATACGGAGCGCCGCCGCGCCACGCGGGCCAACCATTCGGCCACGCATCTTTTGCATGCCGCGCTCAAGCATGTGCTGGGCCCTCATGTGGGGCAGAAAGGATCGCTCGTCTCCGCGGACCGGTTGCGCTTCGATTTTTCGCATCCCAAAGCGATGACGCCCGAAGAACTCGAACGCGTCGAAGACGAGGTGAATCAGGTCATCCGCCAGAACAACGACGTCTCGACCCGTCTGATGGCAACCGCCCAGGCCATCGAGGCCGGAGCCGTCGCCATGTTCGGCGAAAAATATGGCGATGAGGTGCGCGTGCTTGCCATGGGGCAGGATTTGAACGCAGCGGCCAAACCCTATTCAGTCGAACTGTGCGGCGGAACGCATGTGCGCCGTCTGGGCGATATTCAGCTCTTCACGATCCTGGGCGAATCGGCGGTGGCTGCCGGTGTGCGGCGCATCGAGGCGCTCACCTCGGAGGGCGCGCGGCGTTATCTCGAATCGCAAGGCGAAGCCGCGCGCGAAGCAGCCGCCGTGCTGAAGACCTCAGCCGTGGAATTGCCCTCGCGCATCCATGCTCTCGTCGAGGATCGCCGCCGGCTGGAACGCGAGCTTTCCGAAGCCAAGAA
>DASYEG010000172.1:0-4703 GCA_036499145.1 Micropepsaceae bacterium
CCCGGCCGCCACGATTTTCGCCGCTGCCATCTTCACCGCCTGAACATAGCCCGCATGATCGTGATAGCGCTCCTCCAGCGAGGGACGCGGGTCCTCATTGGTCATGCGCTCCGCCTTGGTCTTGGCGAACGGGATCATGCCCCCGGCATAATTGCAGAGCTGACCCTTGTGGAAGCCTTCCGCGGTGACGTTCCAGCCCAGATAGGTCCCAAGCGGCGCTTCGCGCAGCACCACCGGCACGCCGCCCATCTCGTTGCCGTCGGCATCGACCTTCGGCGCCTTCATGGCGATGACGCGTTTGATGGCGGGCGGCACCTTGGTGACGATTCCGCTCCCGTCCTGATAATTGAAATCCGGGCCGTAATCATAATCCATGGCCGGATTCATGAAGCCCGTCGGCGCCGTGGCGGGAAGCCCCGGAATCGTTGGAAACCCCATCGCGGCTTTTGTCGGCTCGACCAATGTGCCCGCCGCGATTGTCGGATAAACACTGGCGGGCGGCGTCACATTCTTCATCACCCAATCGCGGAAGTGCACGCGGATCGCGTTCACCGTCTCGCGCTGCGGCATCGGATTGGCAGCGAGGCTTCCCACGCCATAGCCATTGCTGGGGCAGGCCGGCGGCGCCGCGGGCGTGGTGGAGAACCCGCCCGGTCCGCCGCCATGCTGCGTGCTGCCGATATAATAGCGGCGCACATTGTCGGGAATCGGGATGTCCTTGTCGGCCGTAGTGCCGACAAAAGACGGAGAGAGTTTCAGGCCCCACATCTCGGCGGCGCCAAAATGCTCGATGATCTTGGGGCAGGTGTGACTTGCCGTGCAGCGGTCGAGGATGCCCGCGGCCGGCAACCCGCGCACGGGATCGGGCCACGGCCCCCACGACTGCGTGCCTTCCGAACCCGGCTCATACAGTCGCATGACGCCGTCGGGCATGGCGAAACGCACATTCAATGCGATGCGTCGCCCGGCGATGATCGGCCAGGCGCCGTCATACACCTGCCGTCCTTGTTCGTCCTGATTGAAACCCAGATGCAGGAGCGCGCGGATGAAATTTCCCGATTGCGATACGCCGCGTGAAATCGACCAGGTGACATTGCCGGCAACAGGATTGGGCGTCCCCATGTCGTCGGCCTTGTCATATTTGAAGAAGGTGCCGACGTCGCGAAACGCCGCGAACCCTATTCCGAGCACCGGCGGATCCTTGGCGGTGAAAACCACCTGATACAGCAGCTTGGGATCGAAGCCGTTTTTCAGGCAGAGCTGGCTGGAATCGGGCGTGCCGGGGAACGGATGCGCGGCATCGCATTTCGCCCACGCCCAATCGCCGGCCGGGACTTTTTTCTCGCCAGCGATCTTGCCGTCCATGGTTTCACTCGTATGGGTGACCAGGGTCGCGTTGCCGGTGTCGAGGCTGGCGGGCTTATAGGGGATGGGATTCGCATGGACAAAGATGGTCCGTGAATCCGGGCCCTTTGCATTCGTGATCCGGCCGATCACCGGCCCGGTGATCGGGGAGCCGTCGGCATTCACCGCAACGGGCACCACGACGTAATCATTGGTCTCCTTGGGCGCGGTCGCACCCGAGGCATCGCCCTGCCAGCCGCTCGACAGACCGATATCGCCGAAATTGCGCTCGGCGGGCACGATAGTGATGCGCCCCGCGCGGTTCGGCACGTCGTGCCACATCAGATGGCTCGCCTTCGACATGTCGATGGGCTTCACGATCTGGAAGGTCGCCTGATATTCCACCATGCCGCGCGCATTCTTGGGCGCTAACTGGATGTCGGTGATGATCGCATTATGCGGGTCCTTGGGATCGAGCTCGCCAAACGCTTTGCCCGTCAACGTCTCATATTGGCCGGCGCTGCCGAATGCCTGGCCGTTGAACGCCGGCGAAGTTTTCTTCTCGATGACGATACGTGTCACGCGCGCGTCCGCGTCCGTGGCGGCCATAGTCGCGGTCAGTACGCCGGTGGCAGCGGCCGCGAGAAGCGCACGACGTGTCGATATGGCAATCATGAAGACCTCCCGATTTTGCTTGAGACAGATTATCGCAAAGCACGCATCGCGGACATGCGTTTATCGCACCTCGAACACCCCAAGATCGACCGATTTTCCCATCTGGAAATAGCCGATGGGTGCGGGATGGACCCCATCGCCGCAATTATAGGCCTGGATCATCACCTCCGGATGCTCGGGATCGCGTATCACGCGGTCGAAATCGAGCACCGCATCGAAGCCCGCCTCCTTGCGAATCCAGGCATTCACCCGGTCGCGGATCTTGGACTTCTCGTCGTTCCAGCCGGTGTCGGCGACACCGGGCACCACGGCATGACGCGGAATGATCGTCACGCCGACGATCTTGATGCCCTTGGCCTTCACCCGCGCGACGATGTTCTTCATGCCGGCGATGAGTTGATCGGCCGTGGCGCCCCGGCGGATGTCGTTGGTGCCCTCGAACAGCACGACATGAGAGATTCCGGAATGGGAAAGCACATCGCGCTCCAGCCGATCCACGCCGGTCGGCGAACCGATGGGCGGATTGTAGCCCGCGACATCGATCACCGTGTTGCCGCCGATGCCTTCGTTGACGATGGCACGCCGGATCGGCGTCTGTAGCGCGAGGCGCTGCGACACGACGTCTTCCCAGCGGTCATGGGCGTCCAGCGTGGTGCAGGTGCCGTCGGTGATGGAATCGCCAAATGCGATGATGCTGCTGGCCGGCCCCGTGGCGAGCACGTCGATGGATTTGAGCCAGAACATCCTCGTGGTCTTCGCCGTGAAGGCTTTGCCGTCGGCGGCGTCGGTCAAATCGCCCGCGCCATTCTCGGTGAGATAAGAGGTCACCTGCGCATTGTTGTGCTGGCTCGGCTGCACATCGGCGCCGCTGACGAACAGGCTAACGCCGATATCCTGCTCCGCATCGACATGCATCGCCACGGCGTCGCTTTGCACCGTGCCGCCCGCCGGAACCGTCACGCTGGTTTTGCCGCCGAACGTGACGGGCTTCACCAATCCCGCCGCAAGCGCTGCGCCCCGAACGCGCGGACCCACCGTCACATGGCCGAAAATCACGGGGGCTTTCCCGAAATTATTGTCCAGCCGGATGCGCAATCCATCGCCCGGCAGCGTGACGCGCGCGATCATGCGCAACGACGCATTGCTGATTTTGGTCTCGGCGAGGCTCTGCTGGGAGGCGCCCCACGCCGTCACCCAATTCGCATCCTGTGCGAACCCCGGCGTCATGGGGCCCGAAATGACCATCGCCATAAAGCTCAGCGCGGCCAGTTCCAACAGACGTTTGCGGGAAATCCCGTGTGAAAGGCCCATGCCTCACCCCTCCTACCCTCCTACCAGAAGGGGTGAGGCTATCGCATCGCTGCAACCCGATCCAGGCGAAGGCCCCCTATGCCTGGACCAAACCCCCGGTAGAGTCCGGTCTCCCAGAGGTGGACAATGAAACCGGCGGCAATGACGAAACCAGAAGACGGCGACGTGTACGACTTTGTCATTATCGGCGCTGGCTCGGCGGGCTGCGTGCTGGCGAACCGGCTGTCCGCCGATGGGCGCAATCGCGTCGCGTTGATCGAAGCCGGCGGCCGGGACAACTGGATCTGGTTCCACATCCCCGCCGGTTATCTCTTCGCCATCGGCAATCCGCGTGCCGATTGGATGTTCAGGACCGAGCCCGATCCCGGATTGAACGGACGCAGCCTTGCCTATCCGCGGGGCCGCGTGATCGGCGGCAGTTCGGCCATCAATGCCATGATCTATATGCGCGGGCAGGCATCCGATTACGATCACTGGCGGCAGATGGGCCTTACGGGCTGGGGCTGGAACGATATCCTGCCGCTGTTCCGCAAGTCCGAAAATCATTTCGGCGGCGATAGCGAATTCCATGGCGCGGGCGGCGAATGGCATGTCAACGAAGCGCGCATCCGGTGGGATTTGCTGGATGCCTTCCGGTCCGCCGCGCACGAAAGAGGCATTCCGTCTAAGGACGATTTTAACTGCGGTGATAACGAAGGCTGCGGCTATTTTCACGTCAATCAACGAAATGGACGGAGGCTGAGCGCGAGCAGCGCTTTTCTCAAGCCGGCGCTGAAGCGGCCCAATCTCACGCTGATCACGGAGACCCTCGTCGACCGGATCGTTTTCGACGGCACGCGCGCAACGGGCGTGCTTATCCGCCGCAGTGACGCGTCACGCCCAAGCGTGATCCATGCACGGCGCGAGGTAATCCTGTCGGCCGGCGCGGTGGCAACGCCTGCGGTTCTGGAACGCTCGGGCATCGGCGATGGGGAGCGCCTGGGCGCGCTGGGTGTGCCCGTCCTGCACCATTCTCCCGGCGTCGGCGAAAATCTGCAGGATCATCTGCAGCTCCGGCTGATCTTCAAGATCAGCGATGTCCGCACCATGAATATGGATTACCGTTCACTATGGAAACGCGCTGGGATGGTGCTGGACTATGCGTTGCGCCGGCGCGGGGCCCTTGCCATGGCGCCCTCGCAATTGGGGGCCTTCACGCGCTCGTCGCCCGACTATGTGACGCCAAACCTGCAATTCCATATCCAACCGCTGTCGCTCGACAAATTCGGCGACCCGCTGCATCCGTTTGCAGCCTTCACCGCCAGCGTCGCGAATTTGCGGCCGACCAGCCGCGGCTCCATCCATGCGCGGAGCCGCGATTGTGCCGATCCGCC
>DASYEG010000173.1:0-6505 GCA_036499145.1 Micropepsaceae bacterium
AAATGAAATCCAGACAAGCCAGAAACCTGCGGTGGCCGTCAAACGTTCCGTCAATCCCGACTACATCATCTGTCTGGAAGACGGAAAGAAATTGAAAATGCTGAAACGCTATTTGCGCTCCAACTACAATTTGACGCCGGAAGAATACCGCGCGAAATGGGGCCTGCCGGCGGATTATCCGATGGTCGCGCCCAATTATGCCGCACAACGGTCGGAATTCGCCAAGAAGATCGGCTTGGGGCGCACGGCATCCTCGTCGGGCCGGCGGCGCAAAGGATAAAGCAGGAGCCGCGAATGACGGACAAGATCGCAAAACCCGAAGAGGAATGGCGCAAGCAACTCACACCGCTGCAATATGCGGTAACACGGGAGAAGGCGACGGAACGCCCCCATACCGGCGAATATGACAAGACGACCACGCCCGGCACGTATCGCTGCATCTGCTGCGGCCAGGAGCTGTTTCAGTCGGACGACAAATTCGATGCCCATTGCGGCTGGCCCAGCTTCACGAGGCCGAGCGATGAGGCAAGCGTCGCCGCCGAGGCCGATAACAGCCACGGCATGCGACGCACCGAAGTCCTGTGCTCCAAATGCGACGCGCATCTCGGTCACGTCTTCGACGACGGCCCGGGGCCGACCGGCCAGCGCTATTGCATCAATTCCGCATCGCTGAAGCTGGACGCGAAGAAATAAGCTCAGGGACCATCAGTTTTCTTCTTCAGCACGAATTTCAGTTTGCTAAGGGCCGCGGCCTCCAGGCTCGCGCGGGAGCCATTGGCGGGGCCGGTGACGGAAACCTCCGTCCCTGTGGCGGAATCGATCGCCGTCACCTTGGAGAAGGTTCCAAGCGTCACGATCTCGATGAGAACCTCGCGCCCCGCCCCGGAACGGACCGCCGGCATCAGGCCGCGCGGCGCAGCCTCAACGCCGTCCAGACGGTGTCGATCGCTTCGACCAGATGATCCATCTGAGCGTCGGTGTGGAGCGGCGATGGCGTGATGCGCAGGCGTTCGGTGCCGCGCGGCACCGTGGGGAAATTGATCGGCTGCACATAGACGCCATGGGTGAAGAGCAGCTCGTCGGAGACCACTTTGCACAGCGAGGCGTCACCCACGAGCACCGGCACGATGTGGCTCGGCGAATCGATCAGCGGCACGTTTCGTTTTCCGAGCAGACCCTTCAGGCGTGCGGCGCGCTCCTGCAAACCTTCGCGCTCCACATTGCTTTCTTTCAGGTGCCGCACGGCGGCCAGCGCGCCCCCCGTGATCGCGGGCGGCAGCGACGTTGTGAAGATGAAACCGGAGGCAAAGGACCGCACGCAATCCATGATCGCCGTTGTTCCGGTGATGTAGCCGCCCATCACGCCGAAAGCCTTGGCGAGTGTGCCTTCGATAATATCGACGCGATGCATCACGCCGTCGCGCTCGGCGACGCCGCCGCCGCGCGGACCGTAGAGCCCGACGCCATGCACCTCGTCCAGATAGGTCATGGCGCCATATTGTTCGGCGAGATCGCAAATCTTCCCGATCTGACCGAAATCGCCTTCCATCGAGTAGACCGATTCAAAGCAGATGATCTTCGGCGCGCCCGGAGGCGCAGCCTTCAAGATCTCATCCAGATGCGCCATGTCGTTATGGCGATAGATGCGCTTTTCCGCCCCCGAATGACGCATGCCCTCGATCATCGAGGCATGGTTCAGTTCATCCGAGAAGAAAATACAGCCGGGAAGCAGACGTGCCAGCGTTGACAGCGTCGCATCGTTCGAGACGAAACCCGAGGTGAAGAGGAGCGCCGATTCCTTGCCGTGCAGATCGGCAAGTTCCCTTTCCAGTTCGACATGGAAATGATTGGTGCCGGAAATGTTCCGTGTGCCGCCGGACCCTGCGCCGGCCTTGTCGACCGCCTCTTTCATGGCGGCAAGAACCTTCGCGTTCTGGCCCATGCAGAGATAGTCGTTGCTGCACCATACCGTAATCGACCGTGTCCCATTGGCCGTATGATGGACGGCGGCGGGAAATTGACCCTGGTGGCGCAGGATATCGGCAAAGACCCGATACCGGCCTTCGCGCTTCAGCTTCGCCAGATTGTCCTTGAAGATATGGCCGTACGCGAACGGCATGTGATCCCTGCTCTCCCCGGCCCGACCGATTTTCTATAGGACGCCTGTCCGGGAAGATAGCCCAAGAGAGTTCCTTCGCGCATGTGAATTGTCACAGCGTTAAGGCTGTATTCGCAAAAACTTGCGATGTACTTGAGAATGAGTCGCGACTAGAGCCGGTAGCGGACCTGATCGAGCCAGAATCTTTCAAGCCGGCGAAGACTCGTGTTGAGATCCTCGAAATTGTTCGCGGCCACATTGCCGACAGCCTCAATCGATTCGAGATGCCGGCTGAACAGTTTGGCGACGGTCTCGCGAATCTCCGCGCCCTTGTCCGTCAGACTGACATGGACCGAGCGGCGGTCCACGTCGGACCGCTCGTGATGGATATAGCCGGATTCGACCAGTTTCTTCAGATTGTACGAGACGTTGGACCCAAGATAGTGCCCGCGCGTGCGCAATTCGCCCGCGGTCAATTCCTGATCGCCGATATTGAAAAGCAGCAACGCCTGGACGCTGTTCACCACGCGCTCGCCGCGGCGGTCAAGTTCGTCCTTGATAACGTCGAGAAGCTGACGGTGGAGACGCTCCACGAGATTCAGACATTCGAGATAACGTGGCCGGAGCATTTGCGACTCATCCAACTGCTCGGCCTTTTCCATTTTCGCGACGACGGTCATACCTTCCCCTTGGCGTCTTGCCAGCGGAAAAATTACCAGAGGAGCGTTAATGGCGGATTAGCGCGGCACGAATGCTTTGTGCCAATTTGAAGCGCCTAGGACGATAATTCTGTGACATCGAGGGGCGCGAAATAACACGCGATTTCAGCGTCTGAAACGCCTGCAAGTGCCGGCGGCTGCCAGCGCGGACGCTGGTCCTTGTCGATCACGGCCGCACGGACGCCCTCGTAAAAATCGGGCCTTTCGAGCGCGCGCATCGTCAGGCGATACTCCATGCGCATGCAGGAATCGAAATCCAGGCGCTTTCCCTCGCGCATGGCCTTGAATGTGAGCTTGAGACTCGTAGGCGAACGGGTGGCGAGAATCGCAGCCGTTTCGTTTCCCCATTCCTCCTCCCGCGCGAGTGCGTCCATGACGGCTTCGACCGATGGCATGACGAAGGCCCTGTCGATGGCCGCGCGCGTCGTGGCCAAGGGGGGCGTACCGGGATCGGCCGCCAGACCCGCCAACACCGCATCGGGGGCTTCGCCCGCGACGAGGCGTTGCACAATTTCGCCGAATTTTACCGCCGGCACGAAATGTGTCGCGATGTTCGCGCAAACCATGTCGGCGGCTCCGAGCCGTGCGCCGGTCAGTGCGAGATACATTCCGATCTCGCCGGGCAGACGCGGCAGCGCATAGGTGCCGCCGACATCGGGAAAGAGACCGATGGCCGTTTCGGGCATGGCGAAGAGTGCATTCTCCGACACCACGCGGTGGGAACCATGAATGGAAATTCCAACGCCGCCGCCCATCGCGATGCCGCCGATGAGCGCGATATAGGGTTTCGGGAAATGCTTCACCGCCATGTTCAGGCGGTATTCGGTGGCGAAGAACGCTTGCGCGCTGCCATCGCGCCTTTTGCCCATATCATAGATGGCGCGAATATCGCCGCCCGCGCAGAACGCGCGTCCCGGCACCGCATCGATCACGCAGGCGCGAATGGCCGGGTCTTCAGTCCAGGCGCGAAGCGCCTCCAGCATGGACGCACACATCTGATGGGTCAGCGCGTTCAGCGATTGAGGCCGGTTGAGCGTGATGCGTCCGAGACCGCCATCCCGGCGGATGAAGATGTCATTGCCGTCCATGCCGCCAATGTATGCCAAAGCGCCATTGTACGCGAAAGCGGGACATTGAAGGCTGTGTCTGAGGCACTATAGTGCGGCTTCTCTGTCGCAATCAGGTTTAAGCCGATGCCGCATCTTCCGCCCGCCTACCCAAACCTGCGCATGCGCCGCTTACGCCGGCACGATTGGGCCCGCCGCCTGGTGGCGGAGAATTCGCTGTCGCCAGCCGATCTGATCTGGCCGCTGTTCCTCATCGACGGTGAAAACAAGCGCGTTCCCATCGCCTCCATGCCCGGCGTGGAGCGCCTCTCTGTCGATGCGGCGGTGGGAGCCGCGGAAGAAGCGAGTGGACTCGGCATCCCCGCGATCGCGCTCTTTCCCAACACCGAGGATTCCAAGAAGACCGCCGATGGGCGCGAAGCGGAGAACCCGGACAATCTGGTCTGCCGCGCCGTGCGCGCGATCAGGAAGGCCGTGCCCGATATCGGCATCATGTGCGATGTGGCGCTCGATCCCTATACCAGCCACGGCCATGACGGCGTTCTGATCGACGGCTATGTCGCCAATGACGCGACGCTTCAGGTGCTTGTGCGCCAGGCCCAGGTCCAGGCCGAAGCCGGCTGCGATATTCTGGCGCCGTCCGACATGATGGACGGACGCATCGGCGCCATCCGCACCATGCTGGAAGCGAAGGGGCATCACGACATCATCCTGCTCGCCTATGCGGCGAAATATGCGTCCGCCTTCTACGGGCCGTTCCGCGATGCGGTGGGGTCGGCCAAGGCGCTGACCGGCGACAAGCGCACCTATCAGATGGATCCGGCGAACACCGATGAAGCCTTGCGCGAAGTGGCGCTCGACATCGCGGAGGGGGCCGACATGGTGATGGTAAAGCCGGGCATGCCCTATCTCGACGTGTTGCGGCGCGTGAAAGATGAGTTCGGCATGCCGACCATCGTCTATCAGGTGTCCGGCGAATATTCGATGCTGATGGCGGCCATCGAACGCGGCTGGCTTGAGCACGAACGCGCCATCGAAGAAAGCCTCACCGCCTTCAAGCGCGCGGGCGCCGATGGGATCATCACCTATTTCGCCCGCGACATCGCCCGCCGGCTAAAGGGCCGCTAAGCCAAGCCTCAAAACAACTCGGATACGTCGTGTATGTCTGCTTTGGAGAGAACCCGACACTTGGGTCTGTCTCAGAAATGTCGGCTTCTGACCCAAAGCAGACCCAAAATGCCCGTCATGGTGGGGTTATTTCTGCTATTCTAAAAGGTGCAAGGATTTTGGAATACAGTACCAAATGATGTCCGGCGCTGAGGCTATTTATAGGGCTTGGGTTATTCTCGGCATTGGCGCTTTCTTCCTCTTGTTGGCCGCTCTCCAATTATGGTTGGGCAAGGCGTTTCTCGGTTATGGATGGAGTTGGCATCCGTCACCGTGGTTCTTTCGGAAGAAAGAACCTTTCCAATTTTGGTCGCATGTTGGTCTGTTGGCCTGGTTGGGCCTATTTACAATTGGCTTGGCGGCGACAAGGCTTCTCTAGGCGCAATCCTCAAGCGTCCGTTTCTGGCGCGAGAATTGGACATTCATAGATTGGCCGCCAAAAATCGCCCTGGACCAAGCGACTCCACCGGAGGCAGGTAAATCCTTGCGTTACCTCAGGATAGAATGTGGCCCATGGCCCGAGGGAAGACACCCATGGTGGGTCAATGTACTCCGGCGGGTCCTACCTGCTGCCAATCCTGATCTTGAGCCACTGTATGCGAAGGCCAAATTGTGGTGGCTCGAGATCAGTGACGACGGGCAGCCTCTTCGCGAAATCGGATTTGATGCTACAGGCAGTGCCGTTGTTCTCGGACCAATCGGCCGAAACTGCGGCCTGCTGGTAGATAGCGCGGACGATTGGAGCGATTCCGACCTCGATTCAGCCGAAGCGGCATCGCACTTCGACGAGAAATGGTTATCCCTTCTTCCGAGTTTTCGACACTTGGATTCGAGATAACCTCCGATTCGAAGCCTGACTATTCCGCTCCACTCGAATGTCCGCAACTGGGGCGAATAGCCGACATGCGTAGCCCGCTCAAAATGTCGGTTTCTGGACCCAAAGCAGACGTGATTTGATCTGCGGGCGTTCAATCGCGCATGGCTTCCACGAGGCTGCGCAGGATGATCTCGGCGCGCGACGGGGCCACCGCCAACCCCGCTTCCTTTTGGCCGAGATCGATGACGTTCTCCAGGATCAGCAGCGCGAGTCCGTGCACCGCCGCCCATACGGCAAGTCCGGCTGCCGCATCGCCAAGTGCGGCGCCGATGTCTTCGCCGATCAGAGCGGTTGCCTCCGCGAGGCCAGGATGGTCGCGGCGATTGGGGAGCTCCGACCCGAACATCAGCCGCAGCAAACCTTCGTGGCGCGAAGCAAAGCGCAAATAGGCGCCGCCGATACGCACGATGCGATCGGACCGATCGCCTTCCCGGGTGGCGGCTTGCGCCAACTCGGCACGCAAACGTCCCAGCCCCTCCACCGCGATGTCGGCAAGCAGCGCCTCGCGGCTCGCATAATGGCGATAGGGTGCTGCATGGGAAACGCCCGCGCGGCGCGCAACCGAACGCAGCGACAG
>DASYEG010000174.1:0-9912 GCA_036499145.1 Micropepsaceae bacterium
TGCTGATATTTTCCGGCCGCGGGCGCATTGATGACACCGGCGATGTGACCGGAACCCGCGAGCATGTAGGTCACGGGTCCGCCAAACAGTTTCGCGCCTTTGTAGACGGACGCGGCCGGTGCGATGTGGTCTTCCTTCGCCGCCTGGAAGAAGGCGGGCGTCATAATTTTCGCAAGATTCAGCCGTTCGCCTCCGAGGATCATCTGGGCTTTGGCCAGGGCATTGTCACGATAGCATTGGCGCAAATAGGCAAGATGAAGCTTCAGCGGCATCCGTGTGGTATCGGAATTCCAATAGAGCAGGTCGAACGGAACAGGCTCTTTGCCAAGAAGATAATTGTTAACCACGAACGACCAGATCAGATCGTTCGCGCGCAACATGTTGAAGGTTAACGCCATCTTGGAACCTTCGAGCACGCCACCGGCCGCGCGCATTTGCTGTTCCATGGCGGCCAATTGTTCGTCGTCCACGAAGACCAACAGATCGCCAGCTTCCGAAAAATCAACCTGGGCAGCCAGGAATGTGACCGATCTTATGCGATCCTGATTTTCGCCGCTTCCCGCAATATAGGCGAGCGTGGCCGCGAGCAGCGTACCCGCGATGCAATAACCGATCGCATTGACCTGGCGCTGGCCTGTGGCCTTTTGCACGGCATCCAGCGCGGCGAAGACGCCTTCGCGCATGTAGTCCTCGAAATCCCTTTCGGCGAGCGACGGATCGGGATTGACCCAGGAGACAACGAAAACGGTATAGCCGCGCTCCACCGCCCATTTGACGAAGGAATTCTTGGGCTGCAGATCGAGGATGTAGAATTTGTTGATCCAGGGCGGAAATATCAGCAGCGGGATTTCGTAGGCTGTCTCCGTCGTGGGCGAATATTGCAGCAGCTCGAACAATTCATTGCGGAAAATCAGTTTGCCCGGTGTGGTCGCGACATCGCGGCCGACGACAAAATTGTCGGTGGTCTGGCGGATGGACAGTTCGCCCTGACCGCGATCGAGATCGGAGAGAAGATTATCGAGTCCTTTCACCAGATTATCGCCATTGCTCCGGAGCGTCTCGCGCAGCACTTCGGGATTGGTGAGCACAAAATTGGACGGCGCGATCGCATCGACGAATTGCTTGGCATAGAAGGATGCGCGCGCTTGTTCGCGTGCGTCCATGCCTTGGATTCCGGCCACGGTTTTCTGCAGCCAGTTGGATGTCACGAGATAGGACTGTTTGATAAAATCGAAAATCTGATTTTCTTGCCAATCCCGATCGCGGAAACGGCGATCGCCCGATGCCGGCACGACGAAAGGATCCACGGGACGGCCGAGCGCGCGCTCGCCGGTGCGCTGAATCAGATTGAGATAATCTCGCCAAAGAGCGATCTGAGCGGTGAACATGTGGCTCGGATCGGCCGTCATATGCTTCAGCAGGGAAAAATATGCGCCCGCCAGATTCAGAGGATCGAGGGGCTGCTGGCCGAAGCGTTCGGTTTGGCGCTTCAGAAATTCGGATAGGAGTTGCTGGCTCTGGGCCGCCACCCGCGCCATGTTGCGGCCGAAGGCGGAGGGGTCGTTAAGCTGATAGAGGTTTTGCCGCGGCTCGCTCTCGCGTGGCTGAGCCTCCGCCTTTTCTTCGACGGATTTCTTGGTACGGGGTGATTTTGCCATGAGGACGTCCGAAATAGGGGCTAAGAGTCGAAATGCTGCATATGCGAAAATATGGGGCTGTGGAGCCCTGAACGGAAGGGCAAATATCCGGAAAAAACGCGTGAGCCGTGTTGGAACACGATATCATGGCCGGTATATGGTGTTTTGCCGCTGTGCGGAATTTGCGGCGATTTGAAAGGTTTGACGTGAAGCCTGGCGCGGGAAAAGATCGATCGAAGGTGGGGCTGCGCGCTTTTGCCCTGCCTGGGGTCTGTGCACTGGCCGGCTTTTTGCTGACCGGATGTAGCACGCTGCCCGAGATCGGCGGCGCGCCTTTACCGCCGGAACCGGGCAACGCGCACCCGGTTTATCGCGATCTTGCGGATATTCCGGAAGTCCCGGCGGTGACCCCGGCGGAAAACAACGAGAATACGATCCGCGTCCTGGCGGAAGATCGCATCAAGGCGGCGCAGGCCGCTCAGAACTTGCGCCGGGAACCTTTCGATCAGCCCGATTCTGCCATGCCGTCAGGGTTTTAGTCATGCAAACCGAATTTCACCGTATCAGCCGGCTTCCGCCCTATGTCTTCGAGCAGGTCAACAAGCTCAAGGCCGAGGCGCGTGCCCGCGGCGAAGACATCATCGATTTCGGCATGGGCAATCCGGACATGCCGACGCCGGCCCATATCGTGGAGAAGCTGATCGAGACCGCGCGCGATCCGCGATCCAATCGTTACTCGGCTTCGCGGGGGATCAAGGGCCTGCGTCGCGCGATGGCCGCGTATTATCAACGCCGTTTTGGAGTCGAATTGAACCCCGATAGCGAAGTGATTGCGACGCTCGGCTCCAAGGAGGGCTTTGCCAATATCGCGCAGGCGATCACGGCGCCAGGCGATGTGGTGCTGGTGCCGAACCCGGCCTATCCGATCCATGCGTTCGGGTTCATCCTTGCCGGCGCGGCGATCCGCCACGTGCCGGCTCCCTCGCCGGAGGAATTTCTATCGCGCGCGGCCGATGCGGCCCATCAATCGCAGCCCACGCCGCTCGCCATTGTCGTGAACTATCCGTCAAATCCCACGGCGCAGATGGCGAGTCTCGATTTCTACAAGGAAGTCGTAGCCCTCGCAAAACGGCACAGCATCTGGGTTTTGTCGGATTGTGCCTATGCCGACACCTATTTCGACGACAGCAATCCTCCACCCTCGATCCTTCAGGTGGAGGGGGCCAAGGATATCGCCATCGAATTCCAGTCGCTTTCCAAAACCTATGCCATGCCGGGATGGCGCATGGGATTTGCGGCGGGCAATCGCACGCTGATCGCGGCACTCGGCCGGATCAAATCCTATCTCGATTACGGAGCCTATACGCCGATCCAGGTCGCGGCGACTGCGGCGCTGAACGGTCCCCAGGATTGCGTGGACGAGATTCGCGCCATCTACCGTTCGCGCCGGGACGTGCTCGTGGAAAGCATGGCCCGCGCCGGATGGGAAATTCCGAGCCCCGCGGCCACCATGTTCGCCTGGGCGCCGATTCCGGAATCGTTCCGGCATGCCGGTTCGATGGAATTCGCCAAGCAATTGCTGGTGGAAGCGAAAGTCGCCGTCTCGCCCGGGATCGGATTTGGCGAATATGGCGAGGGTTATGTGCGGATCGCCTTGGTTGAGAATGAACAACGCATCCGGCAAGCCGCGCGTAATGTGAAACGATTCCTGAGCGATGTGGGCCGCAATTCCAAAGCCATGGAAGTGGCCAAGTGAGCGGGGCCCTACGGGTAGGTTTGGCGGGTCTCGGCACTGTCGGGATCGGAGTGGCGAAGGTCCTTTTGGGGCGCAACGCGCTTGCCTGGCGCGCCGGCCGTGAAATCGCCATCGCCGCGGTCTCGGCGCGCGACAAAACGAAGGACCGTGGAATCGATCTGTCCACAATAGCGTTCGAGAACGATCCTCTCGCGCTCGCCGAACGCGCCGATGTCGAGGTTGTCGTCGAGTTGATCGGTGGCGAAGAAGGGGTGGCGCGCACCCTGGTCGAATCGGCCCTGCGTGCGCGGAAGCATGTTGTGACCGCCAACAAGGCGCTTCTGGCGCGGCACGGCGCAAGCCTCGCGGCTCTGGCCGAGCGAAACGGCGTTTCGCTGAAGTTCGAAGCGGCCATCTGCGGCGGGATCCCCATCGTCAAGGCGTTGCGGGAGGGGCTGATCGCCTATGAGGTAACGGCGGTCCGCGGCATTCTCAACGGCACCTGCAATTTCATCCTGACGCAGATGGAGGCCACGGGCCGGCCCTTCGCCGAAGTGCTGGCCGAGGCGCAGCGCCTGGGTTACGCCGAAGCGGACCCGACGCTCGATATTGGCGGTGGCGACACCGCGCACAAGCTGACGCTGTTGGCGAGCCTCGCCTTCGGCACGGTGCCGGATTTGGATGGCGTCGCAATGACCGGCATCGATAAGGTCAGCCCCGCCGATATCGCCTTTGCCGGCGAGTTCGGCTACCGGCTGAAGCTGCTCGGCGTCGCACGCCGTACGGTCAACGGGATCGAGCAGCTCGTCCATCCGGCGATGGTGCCGGCTCGCACACCTCTGGCCGACGTGGAGTCGAGCTTCAATGCCGTCTCGGCCGATGCCGGCGACGCAGGAACATTCTTTTTCCAGGGTCGCGGCGCGGGTCGCGGGCCGACAACCTCCGCGGTTGTTTCGGATCTGGTCGATGTCGCCCGCGGAGCCTTTGGACCGGTTTTTGGACGCCCCGCGGCGGAACTCGCCCAACCCAGGCGCGAGCCGGCCGAAGCGCGTATGAGCGCGTATTATCTGCGCTTCCAGGTTCTCGACGTTCCGGGTGTCATGGCGGAGATCTCGCGGCATCTCGCTAATGAGCGGGTCTCCATCGAGAGCATGATCCAGCGCGGACGCGCGCCCGGTGAGCCGGTCGCCATCGTCATGATCACCCATGAGGCGCAGCATGTTGCCGTGATGCGCGCCTTGAAGGCGATTGCCGCATCCGACAAAGTTTTTGAGATGCCGTGCATGATTCCAATGGAAACGGCGTAGGATTTTACTCGGAGCGAATCGCATGTCCCGACCTTTGGATCGTATTCTTGCGCTGGAAGCGGTGCGCGTGACGGAAGCCGCGGCGATCCGCGCTTTCAAGGTGGCTGGGCGCGGCGATGAGCACGCAGCGGACCAGGCCGCGGTGGAAGGCATGCGGTGGGCGTTCAATCTCCTGCCCATTGACGGCACCGTGGTGATTGGCGAGGGGGAGCGCGACGAAGCCCCGATGCTGTTCATCGGAGAAAAAGTCGGCTCGGGCGGGTTGAAGGTGGACATTGCGCTCGATCCCCTGGAAGGCACGGCGCTTTGTGCCAAGGGGCTTCCCAACGCGATCGCCGTCATGGCGATGGCGGAGGCCGGAACCTTGTTGAACGCACCCGACGTCTACATGGACAAGATCGCCATCGGTCCCGGTTTTCCTGAAGGCACCATCGATTTGGATGCCGACCCCGCCGACAACATCATCGCGCTAGCCAAGGCCAAAAACGTGAAGCCGGAGCGCATTCGTGCGCTGGTGCTTGACCGCCAGCGTCATGAGAAGATCATCGCGAGCATCCGCGAGGCCGGGGCCTCGGTGCAACTCATCACCGATGGCGATGTCGCCGGGGTCATTGCCACGACCGAACCGGAAACCACCGGTATCGACATTTATATGGGACAGGGCGGGGCCCCAGAAGGCGTGCTTGCCGCCTCGGCGCTGCGCTGCGTCGGCGGGCAGCTTCAGACGCGGCTGGTTTTCCGCAACGATGCCGAACGTCAACGCGCCGAGCGGTGGGGCATCAAGGATCTGAACCGCAAATACCGGCTGACCGATCTGGCGTCTGGAGACGTGGTGTTTTCCGCCACGGGCGTGACGGATGGTTCCATGCTGGAGGGCGTGCATGTCCATGCCACCTATGTGACGACCCATTCCATCGTGATGCGCTCGGCGACCAAGACGGTTCGCTGGATCAAGATGCGCCACCCGCTCGACGATGCTGGCTGAGGCATCGCCACGGATTTTCCAACACACCGATGCGGCCCCGCAGGAAACCGCGTCCGGCTTCGTGCTGGATGTGGCGTCTTCATTCCTGGGCCGCGCCTGGCGCATGCGGCCCTATGATCTGGCGCGCATGCGCGAACTTGAGTGGAGCGGCCTGAATCCCGCCCTGGCGCAGATTCTGGCATCGCGCGGGGTGCACAGGGACGTTGCGGAAAGTTTTCTCGATCCGCGACTGAAGACCTCTCTGCCGGACCCCTATTGCTTCGCCAATATGGAACGGGCGGCGAGGCGTTTCGCGGCGGCAGTGATACAGGGTGAGATCATCGCCATTCTCGGCGATTACGATGTCGATGGCGCATGCGCGGCCGCTTTACTGCTACGATTCCTGCGCGGAATGAACCGCGAGGCGCTCCTGTATGTTCCGGATCGGATGACGGAAGGCTATGGGCCTTCGGTGGGTGCGGTCGCATCGCTTCGCGCGCAAGGAGCAAACTTGCTCGTCACGGTGGATTGTGGGGCCGCGGCACACGAGGCCCTGCAAGCCGCTCGTGATTGCGGCCTCGATGCGATCGTGCTTGACCACCACGCGGTTGACGTCAATCCGCCTGCCTTCGCGCATGTGAATCCCAATGGGCCGGACGATTCCTGCGGCATCACCTATGTGTGCGCGGCCGGGCTTGTTTTTATCTTCCTCGTCGCCGTCCAGCGGATCTTGCGCGAAGAAGGATGGTTTGCATCGCAGGGCCTGGACGAAACCAATCTCCTCGACCAGCTCGATATTGTGGCACTCGCGACCATTGCCGATGTCGTCCCGCTCAAGGGCATCAACCGTGCCTTCGTGCGTCAGGGTCTGCGCAGACTGGAGCGGCTGGAACGCCCCGGTCTGGCAGCCCTTGCGCGGCTGGCTTCGGCCGAACCGCCTTTTACGGCCTTTCATCTCGGCTTCGTTTTCGGTCCGCGCATCAATGCGGGCGGCCGCGTCGGACGTTGCGATCTCGGCGCACGCCTCTTGGCAAGCGATGATCCGGCGGAAGCCTGCGCCCTTGGCTTGGAACTCGATCGTCACAATCGCGAACGCCGGGCGATCGAAGCGCTGATTTTGGAATCGGCCGAAGCCAGCGCTCAGGCGCAAAGCCATTCCCCCTTCCTTCTCGTCAGCGGCGATGGCTGGCATCCAGGCGTGGTCGGCATCGTTGCCGGACGGCTGAAGGAGCGTCATGCGAAGCCGGTATTGGTGGCGGGCTTCGAGGCCGGTGGCGAGACCGCGATAGGCCGTGGTTCGGCGCGCTCGGTGGCCGGCGTCGATCTGGGTGCCATCATCAGGACGGCACGCGCCGAAGGGCTGTTGGAGACCGGCGGCGGCCATGCCATGGCGGCGGGCTTTTCGTTGAAGCGGGAGCAGCTTCCGGCTTTCGGGGATTTCTTGAACCAGCAGATCGAGCCGCAGCGCTCCATGATCACGCTGGCGAGCGAGATGACGGGCGACGCCTTGTTGTCGCCGTCCGGGGCTACGCTCGGCCTGCTCGACGAGATGGATCGCGCCGGGCCGTATGGAGCCGGGAATCCCGAACCTTTGTTCTTCATGCCTGACATGCTCGTGGTCTATGCCGGGCTTGCCGGCACGAACCATGTCCGGGTGCGTCTGGTCGGACGGGACGGGCAGGGGATCGGCGCCATTGCATTCCGCGCGGGCGGCTCGCCGCTGGGAGAAGGGCTGCTCAAGGCCCGCGGCGCGCGCGTCCACGTGACGGGCAGGCTCAAACGGGACGATTACGATGGCGTGGCCAAAGTTCAGCTCCATATCGAGGACGCGGCCCCGGCCGAGCCGTAACGGTGCTTGCCATCGGGAGGTTCGGCCATTATGACGCCTTTCCGGCCAGACCAGCCAAGCGCCCTTCGTCTATCGGTTAGGACTCAAGATTTTCAATCTTGCAAGAGGGGTTCGACTCCCCTAGGGCGCGCCAATGTTCAGCTAAGGCGCTGACATTCCACGAAGTTCAGGCATTACAGTGACTTACGGACCACCGAAGGGTATCATTCGGGGGTATCAATGGCGCGAATTTTGATGGGCGTTGTCAGAAAAAAACAGACAGGGATGTACACCGCGCGGAAGCGTGTGCCACCCCGGCTGCAAGCAGCGGTTGGGAAGCTGAGTGATCCACCCAGAGACCGCGTGGCGTGGCTTCAGAAGTCACTGGGAACGAAGGACCTAAGCCGGGCGAACCTGCTTGGTAAGCGCGTGCTGATGGACTTCGACAAGATCATAGCGCGTGCGGAGGCATCCCTGGCTCCTCCTCCGATGCAGGCTGACTTGTCCGACCGGGAGATTGAACAGATCGCCTCCTACTTTTTTGCCGAAGTCTTGGAGGAGGATGAGGAGGCTAGGACGCACGGTCTATCGGATGAGAAGCGCCCCGGTATCGATCCTGAGTTCGGATTGTCCGCGAGACAGATGGAGGAGTTCACGGAGAGCAGGGACGGCGTGCTTGCCGCCTCGCAGCAGCAGTTGGCGCGCGGGGATACGTCTACTATCCAAAGCGAAGTAGAGCGCGTGCTTGAGGACTTTGGTATCTCCCTTGACCGCAAGTCAGTAGCGTTTCGCAAGCTTAGCATGGCCATGCTGCGAGAGTTCGTGCGAGCCATGAAGGCTTTGCAGGACAGGGACAAGGGAGAGCCTATCCCAACGCCCAAGGCGCGCATGCCTCCTGTTCAAGCGGCTGTAGCGGGTTCTGGCGAGACCCTGACGGCAGCGTTGAAGGGTTGGGAGAAAGCCCGCGCACCATCGCCGAATACGCTGCAAGAGTTTCAGTACGGTATAGGCCGGTTCGTCGAATTCCACGGTGACATGCCAGTAGTGAAGATCACACGGAAGCACGTTGCGCAGTACCGTGAAGCCCTTCAGGACATACCCAAGCGGCGCAGTGGTAAACTGCTGAAGGCTTCTCTGCCTGAACTGGTCGAATGGACCAAGCAACATCCGACCGCGCAGCGGCTCTCGGCAGGCACCGTGAACAAGCTGCTTGGTGCAGTTCAGACCATAGGGATTTGGGCACGGGACAACGGAGTAATCCCCGACGATGTGCAGTGGTCCGATCCGTTCTCAAATATGCGCCTGGACGAGAAAGAGCCGGAACGAGCGCCGTGGGACGTGCCTGAATTGAACACCCTTTTCGCGTCTCCTGTGTTCACTGCGCACAAGCGGCCCCAAGCGGGAGGAGGGGAGGCTGCATTCTGGCTTCCGCTGCTCGGCCTATTCACCGGTGCAAGACAGGGCGAACTTGGGCCACTGCGTACAGGGGACATAGCAACGGACGCGACGACGGACATTGTGTCGATCTCCATCACGGAAGACGCGACGAAGAACAAGCGCCTTAAGACGAGAAGCTCGCGCCGGACGGTCCCAGTGCATCCTGAATTAGCCCGCCTTGGCTTTCTACGCTTCGTGGACGCACGGCGTGAGAAGGACGGGCAAGATGCGCCGCTCTTTCCATTGCTCAAGCCTGGACCGAAGGGAAGCGTTGCAGAGTCGTGGTCGAAGTGGTTTGGCCGGTACATTCGCTCCATCGGGATCAACGATAGCTCGCGCGTATTTCACTCATTCCGGCATTCGTTCAAGGACGGGCTGCGTGCAGCAGGCGTTGGCGAGGACATCAACGACGCGTTGACGGGGCATAGTAACGCCAGCGTGGGACGCTCGTATGGTGCCAAGGATAGTGTGCGAAGGTTTGGGCTGAACAGGCTCGCTGCGGCGGTCGCGGGTGTGACGTATGAGGGGGTGAAGCTGCCTTAATCGGTAAACCCTTCTTCAGCCCGGCCCGCCATCCCCACGACGTGTACGGCGTTTCCAATTACATCGCGATGGGCGCTGGTGACCTTGGGTGGCCTTGGGGGAAGCCAGAAGTTAACGCTCTGGATGGGTATGGTAGGTGATCATCAACATCGCCATCAGGACGGCTGACAGTAACCCCGCGAGTAAGCCCAATAAGGCCGGGGATGTTTCCGCGCCTACGAAGCCCATGAGGTCATGAGCAGCTAGGCTGCCAGCAATAGATGCAATCGCTGCGTTGACGACGAGCACCATTGGAACTTTTGACTCATCCTTGCCCTTGCCTGTCAAATCGCTTCCAACCGCGACCCCCATTTCGCGTCCAATAATGACCCCTGAGTATGGGCGTTCGACAGTCCACGGGGGGACCCGCGCGCGCAGCGTAGCCCGTCGGGCTTAGCGCAGCGGAGCGCGTGGGGGGTGCC
>DASYEG010000175.1:0-3446 GCA_036499145.1 Micropepsaceae bacterium
TTCGATATGCGTGTCTTTCTGGATCATCACACCATCATCTTGCCTTCTTCGGTCACCGTGGGCTCGTCCTCGGCATCCGAAAGAATCATCTGGTCATGGGCCGCACCCGAGGGGATCATGGGATAGCAATTCTCCTTCGGATCGACCCGAACGTCGAACAGAACGGGCCGCTTCACCGCGATCATCTCCTGGATCTTGGCGTCCAGCTCGTCAGGCGTCTGTGCCCGCAATCCGACCGCCCCATAGGCTTCCGCCAGTTTCACGAAATCGGGCAGCGCTTCGGAATAGGAATGCGAATAGCGCCCGCCATGCAGCAATTCCTGCCATTGGCGCACCATGCCCATATATTCGTTGTTCAGGATGAAGATCTTGATCGGCAGATCGTATTGCACCGCCGTCGACATTTCCTGCATCGTCATCTGCACCGACGCTTCGCCGGCAATGTCGATGACGAGCGCGTCGGGATGGGCCATCTGCACGCCCACGGCCGCCGGCAAGCCATACCCCATCGTGCCGAGCCCGCCCGACGTCATCCAATGATTGGGTTCTTCGAATTTGAAGCGCTGCATCGCCCACATCTGATGCTGGCCGACCTCGGTGGTGATGTAGGTTTCGCGCCCCCGCGTCAGCGCGTAGAGGCGGTCGATCGCATATTGCGGTTTGATCACCTTGGCCGAATTGCGGAAGCTGAGCGAATTCTTGCCCCGCCATTCGCCGATCTGTTTCCACCATGCCGGCAATGCGGGATCAGCGGAAAGCTTCTCGTCCTTCCACGCGCCTATCATCGCGCGCAGCGCGTGCGCCGCATCGGCGATGATCGGCAGATCGACACGGATGTTCTTGTTGATCTGCGAGGGATCGATGTCGAGATGGATCTTCTTCGAACCCGGCGAAAACGCGTCTACCCGGCCCGTGACTCGGTCGTCGAAGCGCGAGCCCAGCGCGATCAGAAGATCGCAGCGATTGGCCGCCAGATTCGCCTCATAGGTGCCATGCATCCCGATCGGCCCGAGCCATTTCGGATCGGAAGCCGGAAAGGCGCCCAATCCCATCAACGTCGAGGTGATCGGAAAACCGGTCAGCTTCGCCAGCTCGCGCAGAAGCGTGCTCGCTTCCGGCCCCGAATTGATGATGCCGCCGCCGGTATAGAACACCGGACGCTTGGCCGCGGCCATCATCCGCACGGCCTGGCGGATGGCGTCTTCATCGGCTTCGATCCGCGGACGATAGGTGCGATGGCGCACCTGATCGGGGCCGATATAGGCGCCTTTCTTGAACTGCACGTCCTTGGGGATGTCGACCACCACCGGTCCGGGCCGTCCGCTCGTGGCGATCTCGAACGCCTCGTGCAGCACGCGCGGCAGGTCCTTCACGTCGCGCACCAGCCAATTGTGCTTTGTGCAGGGCCGCGTGATGCCGACCGTGTCGCATTCCTGAAACGCGTCATTGCCGATGAGATGCGTCGCGACCTGGCCGGTGATGACCACCAGCGGAATGGAATCCATCAGTGCATCGGTCAGGCCCGTCACCGCATTCGTGGCCCCGGGACCGCTGGTGACCAGGACCACGCCCGGCTTGCCGGTGGAACGCGCATAGCCTTCCGCGGCGTGAACCGCACCCTGCTCGTGGCGCACCAGCACATGCACAAGCTCATTGTCCTGGAAAAGCGCATCGTAGATTGGCAGAACCGCGCCGCCGGGATAGCCGAAAATATGGCGCACACCCTGATCCTTGAGGGCGCGGATCACCATTTCCGAACCTGTCAGCTCGGCGGCATCTGCCGCCACGGTCGGCCCATTGTTCATCTTGTTCATTTCGCCCTCCGAACAGGCGCAACTCGGTACTTGGACTCAAACGAAAGGGGCGTCGCCGCCCCTTGGATAACCGCGTCGAGGAACGGAGCCCTAGGGCCTCATCCTCCGCCGCGGCCAGGTTACGAGTACATGCGTCACAAGCTTTATCCTGTCTTGATGCGATTGACCTTAGTTGCATCGCAGCAAGGGGTCAAGAAACTTCACGAAAGATCACGCGCCATTGATGTAACAAAATTGCTCAAATCTGTCTCTGCGACCCAATGCCACCCCTTCATCCGGTTCCGGAACCACGTCATCTGCCGTTTTCCATATTGTTTGGTGGCCAATTGTGCCCCCGCAATCGCGTCCGCCAGCGTTATTTCGCCCGCCAGATGACGCCGGAGTTGCGGCAGGCCCAGAGCCTTGGCTGCCGGCAACGTAGGATCGAGCCCCATGAGCGGGCGCGCTTCCTCCAACGCGCCTTGCTTGATCATGGTCTCGAAGCGCCGTTCGATGCGCTCCACCAGCACCTCGCGCGGCGGAGCGATGACGAAGCACTGCATGCGCAGGCCATCGAGAGCCGGCTTGCCTGCCAGCTTCTGCCATTGCGACAGCGGCCGGCCCGAGGCTTCCAGCACATCCATGGCGCGCAGGATGCGCTGCGTATCGGATGGGCGAAGCTTGGACGCCGTCGCGGGATCGCGCACCATCAGCTCGGCGAAAAAACCATCGCGGCCGATTCTTTCGAAGCGCGCCCGTGTGGTGTCGCGAATCTCGGGCGGCACGGGCGGGATGGGGGAAAGACCGTTCGTCAACGCATCGAAATATAGCCCTGTGCCGCCGGCGAAGATCGCGACGCGTTTGGCGCCTCGCGCTTCGGCCAGCGCGCCTGCGGCTTCTTCCAGATAGCGGCCCACGGAATAGCGCGTGTTGACACTCACATGCCCATAGAGCCGATGCGGCGCGCGCATTTCCTCCGCCGATGAGGGCCGCGCGGTCAGCGTGCGCAGCTCGCCATAGACCTGCATCGAATCCGCATTGATGATGGTGGCATCGATGCGCGCGGCCAGTTCAAGGGCAAGGTGCGACTTGCCGCTCGCAGTCGGCCCTGCGATAAGCACCACGTCCACGGACATGACTCCTCCCCTTCGACAGGCTCAGGGTGAGGAATAGAAAAACTTCCTCATGCTGAGCTAGTCGAAGCATGGGGGTTAAATCAACTTGCCCGGAAAGGCGCAATTGCCCGTGCCCTTGCCCTCTGTGCTCAATGTGGTTGCCGGTCCGCACGGGCTTGACGACGATGCCGCCCGCGCAATCCACGCCACCGCGAAAACCGCGGTGAACGCGGGTGAGATCGATTGGCTGGCGCCGGCGCATGCCTTCGATCTCGCATTCGAGGGCGACCCGGATTCGCTGCGCGCTGCCCTGCGCCCGGCGGTTTCCGACGATTGGCTGCTCGATTTCAACATCGTACCGGCAGCGGGCCGCCGCAAGCGGCTGTTGATCGCCGATATGGATTCCACAATCATCGGCTGCGAATGCATCGACGAGCTGGCGGACATTGCGGGCATCAAGCCGAAGGTCGCGGCCATCACCGAACGCGCCATGCGCGGCGAGCTCGATTTTCCCAGCGCCTTGCGGATGCGCGTCGCG
>DASYEG010000176.1:0-2065 GCA_036499145.1 Micropepsaceae bacterium
GGCAAGGCTGCTTGATACGCCCGCCGGCAACCCGACCATCGGCGGCGTGCTGTGCGCCGATATAAATGGCGCTGCCGCCATCCGCTATGGCCGGGCGCGGGATTCCCTGCTTGGTGTTCGCGCGGCGAACGGCTTGGGCGAAGCTTATAAGGCCGGCGGCAAGGTGGTGAAGAACGTCACCGGCTTCGATCTTCCCAAGCTAATGTGCGGCGCGATGGGAACGCTGGGCGTGCTCACCGAAGTGACGCTGCGGGTTTATCCCAAGCCGCAGCAAACCGCTTCGCTCATTGTGCGTGACGTGAATGTGGAAGAGGGCTTCGCGCTGCTGCGCCGGGTGTGGCAGAGCCCACTGGAAGCGACCGCGCTTGCCTACATCCCCGCATCAATCCCGCTGACCCAGTTGGGCTATGTCGGCGAAGGCGCGGCGCTGATCCGTCTGGAGGGCGCACATGAGCCGCTGAAGGAGAAGATCGCGGCACTGCTTGCGATCCTGCCGTCCGCGCAGCGGATCGAAGCATCCAGTATTTTCGGTTTGATCTCCAGCGGCGGGATCTTCGTGGACCAGAGTTGCGATCTGTGGCGCATTGCCGTTGCGCCTTCGAAGGCGGCGGGCATCGTCCGGCAAATGGGTTCTTCGATATTTGCGGCCGATTGGGCAGGCGGATCGCTCTGGATCGGACTCGAACCCGGCGGCAATGGCGCGGAACTGCGTACGCATTGCGAGAAAGCGGGTGGGCAGGCAATTCTCGTAAAAGCCGATGAAGATACACGTCAGCGCGTTGCGCCGTTCCCACCGGAGCCGCCCGCGCGGCGGTCGCTGACGAAAGCGGTGAAAGCCGCTTTCGATCCGCAGAATATCTTCAATCCCGGCCGCATGTGGAAAGCGGTCTGATGCGCACGAATTTCTCCATCGCGCAGCTTGCCGATCCGCATCTGGCCGATGCGCAGAAGAACCTGCGCGCCTGCGTGCATTGCGGCATATGCACGGCGACATGCCCGACCTATGTGCTGCTCGGAGACGAACGCGACGGGCCGCGCGGCCGCATCGTGATGATGCAGGCCATGCTGGAAACCGATGGCGCGCCCACGCCGGAAACGGTGCATCATCTGGATCGCTGCCTGTCCTGCCTCGGCTGCCGCACGGCGTGTCCCTCCGGCGTGGATTATCCAAGGCTGATCGATGCGGCGCGTGTGCATGTGGAAACGCACTATACGCGTCCATGGAATGAGCGTGCCCTTCGCTGGCTGATTGCGAATGTGCTCACGCGTCCCGAGCTCTCGCGCACAATGCTGATGTTGGCGAAGGCGTCGGAACCCCTGCATTTTCTTTTGCCTGGTCGCTTGCGCGTGATGGCCCGCAAGGGTGCCGCCATGAAAATCGGCTCTGTGACTTCGCCGATCGAAGCTTCGCCCGGTACGAAGCGCATCGCGCTGATGCCGGGCTGTGTGCAAAAAGCGCTGGCGCCGGAAATCGATGAAGCCGTGGCGCGATTGCTTATGCGTCGTGGGTTTTCCCTTGTGCCGCTAGACGGCGCGGGCTGCTGCGGCTCGCTGGTGCATCATTTGGGCCGCGAGAACGACGCCAAAGCATGGGCCATGCGCGCTATCGAAAGCTTCGAACGCGCCGGAGAAGATTTCGAGGCGGTGCTCATCACTGCAACAGGGTGTTCGTCACATTTGAAGGATCTGGCGCATCTCTTCGCGGACGATCCGGTGTGGCAACCGCGCGCCATGCGTTTTGCCGCCAAGGTGAAGGATTTTTGCGAGCTCATCTCGCCGCGTGGTGCGGAAAATTCTCACCGGTTGCGGGTCGCTTATCATGCGCCATGCTCGCTGCAACACGGGCTTGGTCTATTGGGCGCAAACGAAAAGCTTTTGACGGCGGCGGGTTTCGATGTCGCCGCCATTCCCGAAGGTCATCTGTGCTGCGGTTCGGCGGGCAGCTATTCGATCCTGCAGCCCGAACTTGCGGACGCTCTGCGCAGCCGCAAGTTGGCCAATATCGCGACCGTGGAACCGGACGTGATTGCTACCGCCAATATCGGCTGTCTGGAGCATCTGTCCG
>DASYEG010000177.1:0-10299 GCA_036499145.1 Micropepsaceae bacterium
GCCGCGCGCTACATCGTCAGCGCCGAGGGCGCGCGCAGCATCGTGCGCAAGGAATGCGGCATCGAATTCACCGGCTTCACCTATCCCGACCGCACGCTGAATATCGAGGTCGCTTACGATTTCAAGCAGCACGGCTACACGGATCGCAATTACATCTCCGATCCCGAGGAATGGTCGAACCTGTTTCACTGGAAAGGACCGCCGGAACGCTGGCGCGTGCATTTCCCGACCGCGGAGGAGGAGGATCCCGATGCGCTGATGGCGCCCGACGCCATGCAGAAGCGGCTGCAGGGTTTCCTTGCCACCGGCAAGCCTTTCGACATCGTGGGCTACAATCTCTACACCGTGCATCAGCGCGTGGCGGAGAAATTCCACGCGGGCCGCGCTCTCCTCGCGGGCGATTCGGCGCATGTGAATAGTCCCATCGGCGGCATGGGATTGAACAGCGGCGTTCACGACGCCTTCAATCTGGCCGAAAAATTCGCCCGCATCTGGCGGGGCGAAGCCGATGACGCGCTGCTCGATCTCTATGACCGCCAACGCCGCCATATCGCCGTGCAGCACACCCAATTGCAGACCATCCGCAACAAGAAGCTGCTGCAGGAAAAGGACCCGAAGGTCAGAGAGGCCAATCACGACGCGTTGAAGCGCGCCGCGGCCGATCCCAAACTGGCGCGCGAATTCCTGCTCCGCACCTCGCTCATCAGCAGCGTGCGCGAAGCTGCCCGCATAACCTGATTTGCAACGAGGATATTCATGAGCGCGATCGAACGCGTCTTGACGCCAAACGCGCCCAAGCCGGCGGGCCATTATTCGCAAGCGATTGCCTATGGCGATCTGATCTTCGTCTCCGGCCAATTGCCGGTGACGCTGGATGGCAAAATCGCCGCCGATGAGAGTTTCGAGGAACAGGCCCGTCTCGCGCTCGCCAACCTCCTTGCCATCGTGAGGGCGGCCGGCAGCAGCCCGGATCGCGTGCTGAAAGTGACCGTGTTCCTCGCGGGCGTGGAATATTGGCCGAAATTCAACGAGATCTATGCGGAGGCGTTCGGGGAGGCGCGGCCCGCGCGCTCCGTCGTGCCGGTGCCGGCGCTGCATTATGGCGCCCTCGTCGAGATCGAAGCCATCGCCTCGCGGGCCTGAGCCGTAAAGCGGGGCTGAATTTCGCCGTGCACAATGGCATGGTGTCGCGAGGGTTAACCGGAGCGTACCCATGGACGATTCCAAACACGCGACAGGCCTGTCTCTGGAAGCCGTGACCGATTGGTGGGAAAGCGAGATCACCGACATCGCGCCGGGCTCGATCCGCGTTCGCGGCTATCGAATCGAGGACCTGATCGGGCGCGTCAGCTTTCCGGCGATGATCTGGCTCGTCATGCGCGGCGAACTGCCCACCAAGCGCCAGGCCGATCTGTTCGGCGCGGTTCTCGTGGCCGGCGTCGATCACGGCCCGCAGGCACCGTCGATTTCCATCGCGCGCATGGCGATCACCTGCGGCATCGGGATCAACGGCGCCATGGCGAGTGCGGTGAATGCGCTCGGTGACGTGCATGGCGGCGCGGGACAGCAATGCATGGGACTTCTCGCCGACATAAGCCGGCGCGTGTCGGGTGGTGCGGCACTCGATGCCGCCGTCTCGGCTGCGCTTGATGCATTCCGCAGCGCCCATGGACGCTTCATCCCGGGTTTCGGCCATCGTTTCCATGCGGTCGATCCCCGCGCGGCGCGCCTCTCGGAATTGATCAAAGAGGCGGCGCGCGAGGGTCTCGTGGGAGGCCAGTTCCTCGCCGCCGGCGAAGCGGTCCAGCAGCGTCTGAGTCAGGGGCGCACGACATCCTTGCCGATGAACGTCGATGGCATCACCGCGGTCATGCTGCTCGAACTCGGATTTCCGGAAGAAATGGGGCGCGGCATCTTCATCCTGTCGCGCAGTGTCGGGATTTGCGCGCACGCCTTCGAGCAATCGCAGCGGGGCGAGCGCATCAAAGGGCCCACGCCGCCGGATTTCGGATTTCGCTATCGCGGCGTGGCCCCCCGCGAATTCCCGGACGATGCGGACGGCCTGTCCTGATGGCGGATGCGGGCTCAAGACCGCTGCCGCTTTCGGGCATTCGCGTGCTCGAATTCGGGCACACGATCCTGGGGCCCTGCTGCGGCATGGTGCTGGCGGATTTCGGCGCGGAGGTGATCAAGATCGAGCCGGCGGGTGGGGAACGCACCCGCCGCCTGAAAGGGTTTGGCGCGGGCTATTTCGCGTTCTTCAACCGCAACAAGAAAAGCGTCATCCTGGATTACAAATCCGCCGAAGGGTGTGCGGCCGCGCGCGCCCTGATCGCGACATCCGACGTGCTGATCGAGAATATGGCGCCGGACGCGCTCACGCGCGCGGGTCTGGGGCCGATGGAATCGCGCGCGCTCAATCCGCAACTGATCTACTGCTCGCTGAAAGGCTTCCTCGAGGGGCCCTATAGGGCACGCGCGGCCCTCGATGAAGTGGTGCAGATGATGAGCGGGCTTGCCTATATGACCGGACCGCCCGGACGGCCTTTGCGCGCAGGCACTTCGATTTCGGACATGCTGGGCGGCATTTTCGGTGCGATGGGAATCCTGATCGCGTTGCGCGAACGCGATTCTGGGCGCGGTGGAGCGACGGTCGAAAGCGCGCTGTTCGAGACCGCCGCCTTCCTGATGGGCCAATTCATGGCCGCGAACGCGCTCTCCGGTGAGCCGGTGCCGCCGATGCCCGCGCGTGTCAGCGCCTGGGCCGTGTATGAACTGTTCGAGACGGCGGACGCTGAGCGCGTCTTCATCGGCATCACCAGCGATTCCCATTGGCGGAATTTTTGCGGCGAATTCGCGCGCGCCGATTTGCTGGCCGATGCACACCTCGCCACCAATGAGATGCGCGTGATGGAACGGCCCCGCCTCATTCCCCAATTGATCGCGCTGTTCAAAAGCCTCGCCGCCGCCGAGATCGAACGCCGCTGCCTGGCCGCAGGGCTGCCTTTCGCGAAAATCGCGCGGCCCGAGGATTTGTTCGAGGACCCGCAGTTGAATGCCAATGGCAGCCTCGCCGATACCGTCCTTGCCGGCGGCATCGCCACCAAGCTTCCGAAGCTTCCCATCCGCATCGACGGCGCGGCGTTCGGTCTGCGCAGCGATCCGCCCGGCGCCGGTGCGGACACGCGCGAAATCCTGGACGCCTTGCGCGCACGGAGCAGCAGATGACAGAGATCAAAGTCGGCATCCTCGACGATTTCCAGAATATCACGCGGACAATCGCCGATTGGGACCGCCTGCCGCCGCATGTCTCCGTCACGGTCTTCAATGCGCATTTCGAGGGCGAAGAATTGATCCACCGCATCGCGGGTTTCGACGTGCTCGTGATCACGCGCGAGCGCACGCCCTTTCCACGCGGCGTTGTGGAACGCCTTCCCAATCTGAAGCTTCTCGTCACCGCGGGCTGGCGCAATCTCGGCATCGACATGGCCGCCTGCCGGGAGCACGGCATCCTCGTCTGCGGCACCGAAACGGGAAGCTCGCCCACGGCGGAACTTGCCTGGGGGCTGATCCTCAGCGTCGCCCGGCACATCGCCGAAGAAGATGCGCAACTACGCAAAGGCCAATGGCAATCCACCATCGGTTTCGGGCTGCAAGGCAAGACGCTGGGCATCCTCGGACTCGGGCGGCTGGGCTCGCAGATGGCGCGCATCGGCAACGCGTTTGACATGAATGTGATCGGCTGGAGTCAGAATTTGACGCCCGAACGCGCGCGCGAAGCAGGCGCCACGCGGGTGGAAAAATCCGAACTCTTCCGCGCCTCGGACGTGCTGACGATCCATCTTCTGCTCAGCGAACGCACGCGCGGCCTCGTCGGGCACGATGAAATCGGCCAAATGAAGAAGTCCGCGATCCTGGTGAACACCGCGCGCGCGGCCATCGTGGACGAGACCGCACTGACGGCTGCGCTGACCGCAGGCACAATCGCGGGCGCGGGTCTGGATGTCCATTCCCGCGAGCCGCTGCCGGATGGTGCGCCGATCCTGAACGCGCCGAACACCGTGCTGACGCCGCATCTCGGCTATGTCACACGCGAGACGTATGGAATCTATTTTCCCCAGGCGCTTGAGGATATCGAGGCCTGGCTTCAGGGTACGCCCATCCGTATCATCGCGGATTAGGGACGGCGGGGAGCCCTAAGTTGTTAGAAGCGTTATTGGGAGCCAACGCACGGGAGCTGCCAATGCCGGCCCAAGCCAAGGGATTGCGAATTCTTCCGGCGGCGCTCGCGATGGCTGCATTCGCGCTGCTGTCTCCCGCTCATTCGGCGGCGCCCGCCGTCCAGCGGCTGACCTATTCGGTTCACCATTCGCGTTATGGCACATTGGGAACCTATACCAACGCGGTGACGAAATCCGGCGACATGACCACCGTCAATACGGAGGTCCATATTCAGCTTTCGATTCTGGGCGTCGTGCTCTATCGACAGGAAGCGATGCGACAGGAACGCTGGAATGCCGGGCGCCTGGTCGCATTCCATGGCGTGACCACGGTGAACGGCCGGTCTTTCGAGATGAATGGCGCCGCACAGGGCGAGCGTTTCGTCATGATGTCGCCCGACGGTGAGATAACAGCGCCGGCCAGCGTGAAAATCGCCAATCCCTGGTCGTCCGAGGTGCTGCGCGGCGATACGCTTCTGACCCCCGACAGAGGACGCATGGAAAATGTGCAGGTGAAAGCCGCCGAGAACACCTCCATTCCCATCAATGGCCGCGCGATGCCCGCAAAGCGTTATGAAATCGACCGGCTCGACGGACAGAAACGCTACGAAATCTGGATGGACGACGGCGATATCCCGGTCATGTTCACGCTCTACAATCCCAATGGCAGCGTGACTTTCACTCTCATGCCTTGAGAGAACCGCCGAGGCACAGTAAAGTGCGCAACAGCACCGTCCTGAATCCATGAAAGCGCTCACCCTCCTCATCCTCACCTCGGCAGTGGCCGGCATCGTTGCCGCCGCGCTGCTGAGTTCGAGCGAGGGGCCCGTGCGCGTCCCTTCGGGTTTTGGCGAAACCGCGCTCACCAAACCAGCGACAGTGCCCAAAGCCCAAGCGTTCAAGGACTGTGCGCAGTGCCCCGACATGGTGGCCGTTCCGGCCGGCGCGTTCACCATGGGCTCGCCGCCGTCCGAACTTTATCGCGGCGCGGAGATGCAGCATCGCGTGACCATCGCCGCGCCCTTCGCGCTCGGCAAATATGAGGTCACATTCGCCGAGTGGGATGCCTGCGTCGCCGATGGCGGCTGCGGCGGCTACAAACCGGACGATCATGGCTGGGGGCGGGAAAACCGTCCCGTAGTGGATGTGAGTTGGGACGACGCCAAGATCTATGTCGCATGGCTGAACAAGAAAACCGGAAAAGCCTACCGCCTGCCCTCCGAATCCGAATGGGAATATGCCGCACGCGCGGGCGCCACGACGGCGTTTTCGTTCGGGGCGACGATCACCAGCCAGCAAGCGAACTATGACGGCAGCACGGCCTATGGCGAGGGCGCCACCGGACCGGCCCGCAAGAAAACGATGCCGGTGGGAAGCTTTCCCGCCAACGCGTTCGGCCTCCACGACATGCACGGCAATGTCTGGGAGTGGCTGGAGGATTGCTGGTCCGAGGAATATACGGCCGCCAGCCCTGCGAACGGTGCTCCCTATCGCGGCGGCAATTGTGCGGGACGCGTGATGCGCGGCGGCTCGTGGGAGGATTATCCCGGCGATCTGCGCGCGGCCGCGCGGGTCGGCAGCAACACCGACGACCAATCCTGGGCCGATGGATTCCGCGTCGCACGGGCGATGGAATAAATCGCGTACCGCGTTACCCGCCGATGGCGTGCGGGGCAAAATGTCCGAGCACGCCGAGAACGGTGCCCACGACGCCAAAGGCGGCGCCGATGAATGCGAGCGGTATCAGCGCCGTCACGATGGCTGAAGACGCGAGCAGGATTCCCAGCTCCAGCGCACCGCTGGCGAATTCATAAGTCTCCTTGGCGGCGGCGCGCTCGTCGCGATGTTTCTCGATCCCTTGCGCCTTCGCGGCCAGTTCCTTTCGGCCCTCGCCCGTGGTGGGCTCGGAATCTTCATGCGCGGCGGCCGCCTCCCAATCGGCGACCGTTTTGGCGACCTGTCCGGAATCGGTTTCGGCGCGTCCCGCCGTCTCGACCTGCAGCGCACGGGCATCGGCGCGCAACATCGCCGCACGGATAGATTTGGCCTGGAAGAACGCCCAGATGTCCGAAGCTTCAACGGATTCGCGCACGATGTCGGTATCGGCATTGCGCGCCGCCATTTCGGTGAAGGCGAGTACCGTCGCCATGATTGCGATCAGGATACCAATGCGCTTGTTGGTGGGGTTGGCGTGATGTTCGACTTCGATCTCCGGTTCCATGATTCACTCTATCTGAGAGAGGCCTCGATATTGCCGCCGTCAACGGTGAGAACCGCGGCCGTGGTCTTCCGGGCCAATGCGAGGAAGACGAACGCGTCGGCGACATCCTCGGCAGTGACTTCGCGCCCCAGAAGATTGCCGCTCATATAGTCGGATTCCGAAAGCCCCCGCGCTCTTGCCCGCGCCGTCACCATGCCGTCCGTCAGAAGGCCCGTGCGGATGCGGTCGGCATTGACCGCATTGGCGCGAATCCCGTCCTTGCCGTGATCCAGCGCATATTGCTTCACCAGGAACAGGGTCGCGGCTTTGGGCAATCCATAGGGGCCGAAATCCTTGCCGGGGTTCACCGCCTGTTTGGAGGTGTTGAACAGAAGGCAACCGCCCGTCCCTTGCGCCTTCATGATGGCGACCGCGTGCTGCGCCACACTCTGATGCGCGAAGAAATTCAGCTCGAAGGATTGACGCAAAATGGCATCGTCGACATCGCCGATGCGCCCCTGCCACGCCGCACCCGCATTGGAGACGAGGATATCGAGGCCGCCGAATTTTTCGGCAATCGCGTCGAAGGCGCGGGTGACCGGATCGGCATCGGTCACATCGCAGGCAAGTCCGAGCGCATGGCCACCGATTGAAGCGGCCACGCGCGCCGCCGCCTCGCCGTCGCGGTCGAGCACGGCGACCTCCGCGCCCTGCTTGGCGAACGCTTTGGCCGTCGCCGCACCGATGCCCGAACCGCCTCCCGTAATGACCGCCACCTGGCGGGCCAGAGATTTCTCGGCGCCTTTGCCGAGCTTGGCCTGTTCGAGCGACCAATATTCGACATCGAACTGGTCTTCCTCCGAAATCGGCCGGTAAGAGCTGCCGCGTTCGGCGGCTTCGATCACGTCCACCGTATTCTCGGCGATGTCCGCCGCAATGGCCGCATCCTTCGCCGACGCACCCAGCCCAAACAATCCGAGACCGGGGACCAGCACCACGCGCGGGAACGGATCGAGCTCTTTCTTCACACCGCGCAGCCGCGCATTGTTGCGCGCGAAATAGTCGTGATAATGCGCCACGAACCCATCCACGGCGCTGCGGACGGCGTCCGCCCATCGATCGAGTTTCCCCGCCTCGGGTGCGGGCACGATCAGCGGCAAATTCTTGGTGCGGATGGTGTGATCGGGTGTGGCCACACCGATCTGGCTGTAGCGCGCCAGCTCCGCGCCGTTGACGTAATCGCGGATTTTCTCGTTGGTGCGGAAGGCCAGGATCTGGCGCTTTGCAGTGCCATCCTCTCGTTTGTTCTCGAGCGCGACGCTCCCGCGCAGAATCGGCGCGATCTCGGCAACGCCCGCAAGCCGTCCCGGCAATTGCACCGGAACAAGAGTCTTCTTGCCGCGCGCGATGTGACTTTCCGCGCGTGAGACCATCTCGATCATCAGTTCATAGGCGGTGCGCGCGTCTTGCGCGAAGGTGAAAATCCCATGCCGCAAAAGGATCAGGCCCTGAACGTCCGGGGTGGCCGCGTAAACGCCGGCAACGCTTTTCGCCAGCGCGAAGCCCGGAATCGTGTACGGCACATAGGCCATGCGCGCCCCGAACGTCTCGCGCGCGATCTCCTCACCCGCGGGTTGATCGGTGAGCGCGAGCACCGCGGTCGAATGGGTGTGATCGACGAATTTGTGCGGCAGGAACGCGTGCAGCAGCGTTTCCACCGATGGGTTCGGCGCCGCCGAATCCAAAAGATGGATACGTTGATAATTCACCATGTCTTCGTCGGAGAGTTTTTCAAGCGCGAGCAGACGCCGCAGAGGCGCAAGCTTCACCGCCGGCAATCCGGCAGGCTCGATATCGCCCATGTCCCAGCCCGAACCCTTGACGCAGATCACCTCGATCGCATCGCCGAGCAGGTCTTTGACCTCAGTCTTGACCGATGTGTTGCCGCCGCCGTGCAGCACCAGCGCAGGATCGCCGCCGAGGAGACGCGTGGTGTAAACGCGCAGCGCCAAATCGGGAGCGATGCCCGCATCGCGATAGCGGGCGATGAACGCTTGGGCATCGGAATCGGACCAGCGCGATTTCATGAAGCAATCCTACGGCATGAGGCCTATGGCGTTGGGCCCCGCATAAAGCGGGCAAATGCAAAAAGCGCAAGGGGTCGTCACGGACGCAAGCCTAAAATTAGCGGCCGAACTCCGGCGCCGGGGGCGACGTGCCGGTGATTTCGGCGTTTCGCGCCGCGCGCGCTTTGGCCCGTTCCTCGGCATAAGCATCGGGCGAGGTCTTCGCCAATTGATCCAGCTCGCCCACATCCACGGACCGCTTGTCGACCTCGTGCAGCCCGGTGTGGCCGACAGAGGTGATGATGCCGCCCGGCAGCGTGACGAAGTGCAACGGGTCCATGATGAAATCCACCACCTTGCCGCCCAGATCGCGCGGATTGCTCGGCCCGATCACCGGAATCAGCAGATAGGGCGAATCGCTGACGCCATATTTCGCCAGCGTTGCGCCGAAATCATCGTCGCGATAGGCGATCCCGGCATCGCCGGCAAAATCGAAGATGCCACCGATGCCGATGGTGGTGTTCACCACAAAACGCGACAGCGTGTTGCCGGCGCGATCCCACTCACCCTTCAAGAGATTGTTGGCCAGCACGGTCGGCGTCTCGAGATTGGTCAGGAAATTGTGGAGGCCGTCACGCGCGGGAAGCGGAACGACATAGATATAGCTCCGCTCGACCGGATCGATAAGGTAGCGATGCAAGCCGACATGGCTCTTGAAGCGGCCTCTGTTGGCTTCCTCGTAAGGATCGGCGATCCGGTCGGCGGTGATGGTGATCCTGTCCGGCTCCGGTTGCGGGAGGTACTGGTCCTCCTCCGTCATTGCGGGCAGGGCCGCGCCATTGCTGAGATCGATGTGTTGGGTACGGGGCGTGCGGAACGGGCCGGGTGTGCCGGGCGCCGTCATGGCAATTGGCGCGCCGCCCTTGCTGAGGTCGACGAATGTTGTGACGGATGATGGCCGCGCGGTCGCGGCGGCTTGTGGCGATGCTTGAGCGCTGCCGGGTGCCGAAAGATCGACGAAGATTGTTTTGCTGGGATCGCTTGGCGGGGTCTCGGCGGGCGCGGCATTCAGCGCAGGCGCGCCGGCAGCCGATGCGACAGAGACGCAAGCGCATAGCCTCAAGATGCGAAGAGGACCCCAAACGCGCAAAGACAATGACATGGATTCCCCGAAGCATGACGATGCGAGACGGGCACGCGCCCGGCGGACGGATTCTTTAGCACAGGAAGAGCCGGCCTGTGCATTCCTTAAAGGGTGTCACGATTTCCTCACACGCCGTCGGGAAACAGCGCGCGCAGCCCCGCTTCACTGGCCACACAGACGCCACGCTCGGTGATGAAGCCGGTGACGAGGCGCGCGGGCGTCACGTCGAAACCGGGATTGGCGGCGGGCGATCCGCGCGGTGTGATCTCCACACTCGCGATGCTGCCGTCCGCAAGACGGCCCGTCACCTGCGTCACTTCCGTAGCGACGCGTTCCTCGATGGGCATGAGGCCGCCGGAGGCCAGCGTCCAGTCGATGGTGGTCGAAGGCAGCGCGACATAGAAAGGCAGATGATTGTCCTTCGCCGCGAGCGCCTTGAGATAGGTGCCGATCTTGTTCGCGACATCGCCGTTCCGCGTCACCCGGTCGGTGCCGACAATGGCGAGATCGACGCGGCCCGCCTGCATCAAATGGCCGCCGGCATTGTCGGCGATCACCGCATGCGGCACGCCATGGGACGAAAGTTCGAATGCCGTCAGCGACGCGCCCTGATTGCGCGGGCGCGTCTCATCCACCCAGACATGGACCGGAATGCCTTCGTCATGGGCC
>DASYEG010000178.1:0-12941 GCA_036499145.1 Micropepsaceae bacterium
GCCTCTGCCCCGCGATGGCGGGCGGAATCTTTCAAGAGCTCGGTGATCTTGGAAAAATCGGCGCGCAAATTCCGCAATTCGGCGCGAAGCGCCTGAACGTCGCCGTCTGTGTCTGAGCCCGCAACATAGTCGTTCATGATAGTCCCCTCAGATCGAACTGGCCTCTCAGATCAAACTGGTCTCTCAGATCGAACCGGCCTCTGAGATCGAACCAGCCTCCGCCTGATATGGCGCTACCTGCCAATTTCCGTCAACACGCTAACCTCTCCCTCTCCGCTGTCCAAGCCATGGGGAATAAAAAAGCCCGAAAACGCCGGGGCTCGCGGTGTTTCGCTTTATTACATCCGTCCTTCGTCGAACGAATCGCAGTTCTCGCCAAAGGCCGCCAGGCCCTCGTCCAGATAATCGCCGAGCAGGGGAAGCTTCAAAAGATATTCCGCGGTGCGCTTGTTGTGCTCGTTGCGGGCGACACTGAGCGCTTCTCGCCATTCCGCGATGTCATAAGTTCCTCGGCCGAGCCAAGCCAGCGCCACCAGATTGATCTGTTCTTCTTCGTCCAGGGCGCGAATGAATTCCAGGAGCTCAAGGCGGGTGGCGTCGATGTCGTCCGGCATATCCTCCAGCACGTCGGCCATCCCATCATCCGAGGCATTCGATCCGGAATCGGGATCGCTGATGTCTTCCTTCGCGTCGAAGGCGCGCGCCTTGGCGATGATGTGGCACACCTTGTCGGGATTGATGGCGAGTTCCACGCCCGGGGGCAACTCGGTGTTCGGCGTGATGATCTGGTTCATGGCCTCTCTCGCCGCCCAGCGGCGCCGTTTTCGCTTCGCCTTGGTTACGCTCCGTGCGGGATAAGGTTCACGCGCGGGAACCCCAAAACCGCTCCGGCGACCATAAATGGCGTTATTTGCGGGCCAGTTCGGCGGCCTTGGCCTCCACCGCGCGCATGACGCGAAGCGCGTTGCCGCCCCAGATCTTGGCGAGATCGGCTTGCGAATATCCCGCGGCCAGGAGGCCTTTGCTGATCGCCGGAATACCGGCCACGTCCTCCATGCCGGTGACCCCGCCGCCGCCGTCCCAATCCAGCCCGATGCCGACATGATCGGGGCCGGCCAGTTTCAGAGCGTGGAGCAGTTGCGCCATCAGATCGTCCATCGTGGCGTGGGGGAGGGGATATTGCGCTTCCACCGCGTGGCGCTCAGCCATGTAGGCTTTCAGTTTGTCGCCCGCGAGCGCGCGGAACGGGCCATATTTGACGCCCAGCGCCCGCATCGCGGTTTCCCGCGCCGGGATGACCGGGGTGTCCACCAGATAATCGCTGTAGGAATTGACTTGGATCACACCGCCCGCCGCCGCGAGCCTGGCAATGCGCGTATCGTCGATATTGCGCGGATGGTTGAACACGGCCCGTACGCCGGAATGCGAAAGGATGATCGGGGCCGCCGACAATGCCAGCATCTGGTCGAACACGTCGTCGGAGGCATGGGAGGCGTCCAGGATGATGCCGAGCCGGTTGGCCTGCGCCACGAACTGTTTTCCCAAGGGCGACAGCCCATGCCATTCCGGCCCCTTGGGGTCGGTCGCGGAATCGGCGAGGTCGTTGTTGGTGAAATGCACCGGCCCGGCCATGCGCACGCCGAGATCGTAGAAGGTCTTCAGCAGCGTCAGGTCCTTGCCCAGAGGATAGCCGTTCTCCATGCTCATGAAGACGACGCGCTTGCCCGAGGCCGCGATGCGCTGAGCGTCGTCGGCGCGCAAGGCCAACGCGAAGCTGTCGGAATGGCGCGCCACCATCTCGCGGATTTCGACGCCTCGTTTCAGCCCCGCATCGCGCGCCGCCGCAAGCCCTTGCGGCGTGCGCGGCCCCTGGGGCGTGTAGATCGCGAAGAAGCCGCCATCGAGTCCGCCTTTGACCATGCGCGGATAATCGACCTGGGACATATCGCCTTCGACGCTGTGCGCATCCATGATGTCCCAGCCGGGCCGCGCGAAATTCATCGGCGTATCCAGATGGGTGTCGAGCATGAGCATGTGCGCGGGCGCGTCCGCCGCCCATGCCGCCGGCGTTAGGCCGAGGAAAAGTGCCGCCCATGCTGCGCGGCAAATTGCTCTGCGCCAAATTGCTTTGTGACTCGCCATCGTCCGCCTCGAAAACTTGCAACCACTGGCGCGAGCTTAGCGGATTTGCAGTCGCGGCGTCATTCGCCTAGATCAGACGCTTCGGTGGAGCGTGTTTGGGAAGGGACAGCGGAATGAACCGGCGCAAGCGCGCGCTCGTCACCGGCGGGGCCACCGGAATTGGCGGGGCCGCGGTGCTGCATCTGGCGCGGGCGGGATTCGATGTCGCGCTGAATTATCGCTCGAGCGCGGAGGCGGCGCGTGCGGTTGCCGCGGAGGCCGAGGCGGCAGGCGCGAAAATATTGCTGCTGCCGGGCGATGTGGCCGAGGACAGTGAGGTCCGCAAGCTGATGGCGCGCGTCGATGAGACGTTCGGTAGGCTGGACGCGCTCATCAACAATGCGGGCACCACGGTCTCCACGCCGCCAAAAGACCTCGAAGGATTAAGCGTTGAGGATTGGGATCGCGTCTTTGCCGTGAATGTACGCGGGCTCTTTCTCGTGACGCGTGCGGCGGTACCGCTTCTGAAGCGGGGTGAAAACCCCGCCATCGTGAACACCGCCAGCATTGTGGGCTTGCGTCCCGGTCCGCAGCCGCTGCCCTATGCGGCGAGCAAAGCGGCCATCGTCTCGCTGACCAAGCAATTCGCCGGCGCGCTCGGCCCCGAAATCCGCGTCAATGCGGTGGCGCCCGGCTGGATGGATGGCGAATGGATGGAACGCATGTTGGGCGGCAATTACGACCGGCTGATGGAACGCCGCGCCAAGGCGACGCCTTTGGGGCGCTGCGTCACCGCCGACGACGTGGCGGAAGTCATGCTGTCGCTGATCCAATCCAACCGCTTCGTGACCGGCGAGATCGTCGTCATCGACGGCGGATTTTCCAGCACCACGTGATGCTGCACGGGTTTGTTCCGTTCCCTCCCGAATTCGCGGCCCGCTACCGCGCCAAAGGCTATTGGGAAGACCGCACGCTGGCGCAAGTGTGGGAGGAGCGTTGCCGCACATTCGCGGATCGCATTGCCGTCATCGATGGCGATGTCGTTGCCACCTACGCCGGCATCGACGCGCGCGCGACCAATCTCGCGCTCAATCTGCTCGGCCTCGGCATTCGCCCTGGTGACCGGCTGGTCGTGCAGCTCCCGAACCGTATCCAATTCGTCTATCTGTATCTCGCGCTGCAGAAGATCGGGGCCATTCCGGTGATGGCGCTTCCCGCGCATCGCTATCTTGAAATCAGCCAGTTCGTGCAGATCGCAGGCGCCATTGGCTGCGTCATGCCCGACCGCCATCGCGATTTCGACTTTCGCGCCCTTGTCACCCGCATCCGCAAGGAGCAGCCGCAGCTCACGCACGGCATCATCCTGGGCGACGCACCGCCGGGATTTGCTTCGCTGGATGAACTGATCGCGCGAAAATCCCCCCGCGATCCCGGGGAGCTTGGCCGGATCGCAATCGATCCCGCGCAGCCTGCGCTGTTTCTCCTCTCGGGTGGCACCACGGGCGTGCCGAAACTGATCCCGCGCACGCATAATGATTATGTCTACAATTCCAAGATGGCCGGGTCGGTGACGGGGATTGCCGATGATTCCGTGCTGCTCGACGTGCTGCCGATCTCGCACAATCTGCCGCTCGCCTGTCCCGGGCTTCAGGGTTTCCTGTTCAGGGGCGCGAAAGTCGTGCTTTCCACGGACATCGCGCCCGAGGCGATTTTCCGTCTGGTCGAGAAACATCGCGTCACGCATATCCATGTCGTGCCGGCACTTCTCATCCGCTGGATCAACGATCCGGCCATTGCGCGTTACGACCTGTCGTCTTTGCGCGTCATCCAGAGCGGCGGTCAGCGGCTTCAGCCGGAAACGCGCGCGAAGACCCACGAACTAATTCCGAGCGTCACCGTTCAGGAGAATTTCGGCATGGCCGAAGGCGTCTTGATGTTCGTCCGGCTGGACGATCCCCCCGAGGTGCGGCTCGAAACCGTCGGCCGGCCTGTTTGTCCAGACGACGAGATCATGATCCTGGATGAAGACGACAATGTCGTTCCGTTCGGCGAGATCGGAGAATTCTGCTGCCGCGGTCCCTATACGCTGCGTGGCTATTATGGCGCCCCGGACCACAATGCCCGCGCCTTCACGCGGGACGGGTTTTACCGCTCGGGCGATCTGATGCGTCAGCACGTTAGCGGCAATTACATGGTGGAGGGCCGCAAGAAGGATCTCGTCAACCGGGGTGGCGAAAAGATCAGCGCGGAGGAAATCGAGAACCTCATTCTTTCCCATCCCGCCGTGCAGAATGTCGCCTGCGTGCCCGTCCCGTGCCCCGAGCTTGGGGAGCGCATGTGCGCCTGCCTCGTGCTTCAGCCAGGCTGTACGCTGACATTTGACGCGCTCATCGGATTCCTGGAAACCAAGGAGATGGCGAAAATCAAACTCCCCGAGCGGCTGCTGGTGCTCGACGCCTTGCCGCTTTCCAATTTCGGCAAGGTGTCGAAGAAGACGCTTTCCGAAATGGCCGCGAAACATGCCATCGCGCGCAAGTCCGGACGGCGCGGATGAGAAAAACCACTAAACGCACCAAGAACGCACGAAGGGCACAAAGATCGCTTCGTGTCCTTTGTGCATCCTTTGTGTTCTTCGTGTCTCTCTTTGACTTTATATCCCGACGCTATGTTTTTGCGTGAATGACTAATCCGATGCGGAAAATCGACCTCCACGCCTATCCCGGCACGCAGGAATGGATCGCCTGTCAGGGGCCCTATGTGGACGCGCTTGCCGCCTATTGGAAGCGCGAATGGAAACCGAAATCCGAAGCCGACGTGGTCGCCGAATTCGAGGCCGCCGGTGTCGATGTGTGCCTGGTGGCGCTCGATCTTTCGGCCACCATCGGCACGCCGCCCTGCTCGAACGATTACACCGCGGGGATGCGCGACCGCCACCGCGGCATCGTGCAGGCCTGGGCCGCGGTTGAACCGGCCAAAGGCCGGCCGGCCATCGACGAGGCGCGCCATGCGGTCCGCGACCTGAAGATGATGGGGTTCCACTTCCATCCGATCATGCAGCATTTCGCGGTGGACGATCCGCGCCATTATCCGCTGTTCGAGGAAATTGCGGCGCTGAACGTACCCGTGATGATCGATGTCGGGATGACGGGCATGGGCGCGGGAATGCCCGGCGGAATGGGCGCGAAGACACGCCACGCGCATCCGTCATCCATCGACGCGCTGGCGGCTGACTTTCCGAATCTCACCATCATCATGGCCCATCCGGGCTATCCCTGGATCGACGAGACGACGGCGGTGGCACTCCACAAGGGCAATGTCTATTGGGAGATGTCGGGCTGGGCGCCGAAATATCTACCGCCTGCGATCATCCGCGACATGCGCGGGCGCTTGGCCGACAAGATGATGTTCGGCAGCGACTATCCGAGCATTCCTTATGCGCGGCTGTTCAAGGAATGGGAGGAACTCGGCTTCTCCGATACGTTCCTGGAGAAATTCTACCACGGCAATGCGGAGCGGATTTTCGGATTGTGAGGCGCCAAAGATGAACGAACCACTCGACGTCGTGATGGATACGGCCGGCATCGCGCAGGTCACGATCAATCGCCCCAAACGCGCCAATGCCGTCGATCCGGCGCTGGCAAAGGCGATGCTCGAAGCGTTCGACTGGCTGGCGAACGATCCCAAGCTGCGGGTGCTGGTGCTCTTGGGCAATGGCCGCACCTTCTGCGCCGGGCTCGACCTGAAGGCGATGACCGATACAGCGTCGTCCGCGTTCGAGGAAAATTATCAGGACGCGCTGCTGTTAACCAAGCTGCTGCATCGGCTCGACACCATGCCGGTGCCGACGCTCGCGGTCGTGCCGGGTGCCGCCGTCGGGCTCGGCGTCGGGCTTGTCGCCTGTTGCGATGTTGTCCTCGCCTCGGAAGTGGCGAGCTTTCGCTTTTCCGAAGTGCGGCTCGGCATCATTCCCGCCGTCATCTCGCCCTATGTCATCGCGGCGATGGGGCCGCGCGCGTGCCGGCGTTATTTCCTTTCAGGGGAAAGTTTCGATGCGACCGAAGCTATGCGGCTCGGACTTGTCCATGCGGTTTCCAATCTGGATGAACTGGGCGCCAAGGCGGCACAGCTCGCCTCGGAGTTGCACGCCGGCAAGCGCGGCGCACAGGCGGCGGCCAAGACCCTGATCGAGGACATCCGTCTTGCACAGGTCGACGAAGCCCTGATCCAGGAAACCGCCCGCCGGCTGGCGGAAATCCGCAGCAAGCCGGAAGCGCAAGCCGCTCTCGCCGAATTCCTCAAAGCTTGACCTCATCACTGAGGATTGACCGGCGCTTTTTCATCTTTGCGCCATGCTCAGGGCCGCGGACTTGACAGCCATAGGAGCCTATGGGACGGCTCTACGAACCTCGGTTGGATGCCCATGGGCGTCAAAACCGGCTCATAACATGTGACATTTCAGGAGGTCATCCTTGGCGGAAGGCGATACGACAAGCACGGCGGAACGCCCGAAAGGCGCAGCCGGACCCGGCCACAACAGCGGCACCGAGGAACCCGTCGTCTGGGAGCGCTGGACGAAGAAACGCACCTTCGTGCGGGCGCTCGAAGGCACCTATGGCGAACTCGTGCATGAGCTGTTCTCGCAGCCGCGCGTCTATCATTCCTCGGATTTGAAGTGGAAGGGCGGACCGCAGAATTTCGGCAAGAAGGTCATCAATCCGGGCTCCGCCAAGGTCGCCCAGTCGATCGAGTGTCACATCGACTGCTTCGCTCCGGGCGGCTACGGCCAACGCCATGGCCATATGAACAGCGCCGTCTTCTATGTGCTCAAGGGCAAAGGCCACGATGTCCATGATCGCCGCCGCCTCGATTGGGAAGCGGGCGATGCGCTGATCGTCGAGAATGGCTGTGTGCACCAGCATCTGAACGACGATCCCAATGAGGAAGCCATCGTGCTGGTCGCCAAGGCCAAGCCCCTCTTTCTTTTCATGCATCTGATCTTCCAGAAGGTCGCCGCCTGGCCGCCGAAAGAGGCCGAGAGCCAGGCCCAGCGCGACTATCTTCCGCCGACCGACATCTGAAAAAGGTTTTGAGACGAATGAGCCAGTCCATCGATCCGCGCGAACGCGATAAGTCCCATGCCGAAGTCGAGCAGGTGGATTTTTATGCGCAGGCGCTGAAAGTTTCCGAAGAATTCCGTGGCGAATATCAGGATCGCCTGAACGTGGTGAAGGCGAGCCAGATGCCCATGGAGCGTTCGCGCCAGGGGCTCATCAAGCACATCATCAACGAGCGGATGAACACCAAGGAATGCTGCCTGGACATGTATCAGCAGTTCCTGCCGCCCGGCAAAGCCAGCGGCAAGCACCGCCATCTGTCGGAGGAAGTGTTCTACGTCATCGAAGGCAATGGCTACGATCTGCATTGGGATGTGCGCTTCGACTGCGACCATGAGATGGACTTCAGTTGGGACGAAGAACCCAAGCGCTTCGAATGGGGCCAGGGCGATTTCGTCTACATCCCGCCCTATTGCGCGCATCAGCATTTCAACGCCGATCCCAACAAGGAGGCGCGCATCGTCGTCATCAACAGCCGCATCGTGAAGGCGATGGGTTTCGATTGGTACGAGCAGATCGAGGACGCCGAAGGCTATTGAGCCTTGTGAGTGCGCCGGGACCGCGTCCGCTGTTGCAGGAGGAGATCGCATGCTGAAGCGTTTGCTGGCGGCCACGATGGGAGCCGCTCTTCTCTGGTCCGCTTCCGCAATGGCTGCCGCCGACATGGGCCAATTCCGCGGCAAGACCATCACCTACATCGTCTCGACGAGTCCGGGCGGCGGCTACGACACCTATGGCCGCCTGATCGCGAAATATTTGCAGAAATATCTGACGGGGTCCCGTGTGGTGGTGCGCAACGTGCCGGGCGCGGGCCACATCGTGGGGGCCAATACCATCTATGCCGCCAAGCCCGACGGGCTGACCATCGGCATGTTCAACACCGGCCTGATCTACGATCAATTGATCAAGCGCCAGGGTGTGCTGTTCGATCTGGCGAAATTCAGTTGGATCGGCAAAGCGGCCGACGACACCCGCGTGCTCATGGTCTCCAAAAGCGCGCCGTACAAGACCATCGGCGACATCCTCAAGGTGAAGACGCCGATCAAATTCGCCGCCGCGGGCGTCGGCTCCGCCGCCTATAATGACGCGCGCATTCTGGCCGACGCGCTGCATCTCAACGTCCAGATCGTTCCGGGCTTTACCGGCAACGAGGGCGAGATGAGCATGCTGCGCAACGAAGTCGTGGCCGAAGTCGGCACCGCCGAATCCATGGAGCAATTCGTCAAACAAGGTCACGGTTTCTTCGCGCTGGCGCTTTCGGGCAATCCGAACGCGCTTCCTGGCGTGCCGCGCGCCCGCGATTACGTGAAGGACGAGCGCGGCAAGAGATTGCTCACGCTCATCGAGACGCTGTCCGAAATCGGCCGCCTGACGGCCGGTCCGCCGGGCATGCCGGCTGGTGTCCTGGCCGCCGAGCGCGAGGCGTTGGACGCCGCGATGAAGGACCCCGCCCTTATCGCCGAAGCCAAGAAGCTCGATCTCGATCTGGACCCCGCTTCGGGCGCGTTGGTCGAGGCCCGGATCAAGGCCGCCCTGAACCAGCCGCCCGAGACGGTCGCCGCGCTCAAATCCGCGGCCGGCGGGTGATGGCGGGACGCTGACGCCGGCGAACGCGGAAATGAGGACGCGCTGATGCATCTCGATGTCGCCTTCTCGACGCTGTTCGATCTGCTGACTACGCCGCGTCTTTTGTTTCTGATGGTCATCGCCGTGCCCATGGGGGTCTTTTTCGGCTCGACGCCAGGGCTCGGCGGCAAGCTTGGTCTCGTCCTGCTGATCCCGTTTGTCTACAACATGGATCAATTGACGGGCGCGGTGTTCCTTTGCGCCATGCACGCGGTGGTCCACACCGGCGGCTCCATTCCCAGCATCCTGATCGGGGTCCCTGGCGATGGACCGGCGGCCGCAACCGCGCTCGACGGCTTTGCGATGACCAGAAAGGGACAGGCGGGACGCGCGCTCGGCGCGAGCTTCGGCGCCTCCACCGTCGGCGGGCTCCTGGGCGCGATGTTCCTGGGATTGTCCTTGCCGATCCTGGAACCCATCATTCTCAATTTCAGCCCGGCCGAGTTCTTCCTTCTCGCCATTCTCGGCATCACCTTCATCGCCACGCTCTCGGGCGACAGTTTCATCAAGGGCATGATCGTCGGGCTCTTCGGTTTGATGTGCGCGTTCATCGGGCTTGATCCTTCGACGGGAAGCCCGCGTTTCACCTTCGGGCAGATCTGGCTGTGGGACGGCCTTTCCGTGATTGTCGCCGTGCTCTCGATGTTCGCCGTTCCCGAGATGATCTCGCTGGGTGTCCGGGGCCGCTCCGAGGATGTTTCCGCGCAGACCGCGTCCCGGCTGCAGGGTACCGCAGCCGTCGAGGAGACCGTGTCGCGCAAGGTGAGCTATGCGCAGATATTTCATGGGCTTTGGGATGTCACCCAACACAAATGGCTGGTCTTGCGCTGTTCGCTGCTGGTGGCGGCCATCGGCGTCATTCCGGGCCTCGGCGGCGATGCCGCGGCCTGGATGGCCTATGGTCATACGGTTCAGTCCTCCAAGCATCCCGAACGTTTCGGCAAGGGCGAGGTCGCGGGCGTGATCGGCGCGGAGACCGGAAGCTGCGCCAAGGAGGCGGGCTCGCTGCTGCCGACCCTGTTCTTCGGTGTGCCCGGTTCGTCGGGCATGGCGATCATGCTGGGGGCTTTCCTGATGCTCGGCATCCAGCCCGGTCCCACCATGCTGACCGATCATATCAACATCGTCTGGTCGCTGATCTGGGCGCTCGTCATCGCCAACATCATTTGCGTCATCATGCTGATCGCGACCGGTCCGTGGATCGGCAGGCTCGGCTCGGTGAAGGCGAGCTTTCTCATTCCCTATGTCCTGGTGTTCGCGCTCCTGGGTTGTTACCTCTATGGCGGCAATTGGCAGAACCTCATTCTGGTCATGGTGGTGGGCAGCCTCGGCTATTTGTTCAAGCGCCATGACTGGCCCCGGGCTCCCTTCATCATCGGCGTCATTCTCGGCAAGATCGCGGAGGATTCGCTTCAGAAGGCGATCGCGATCTTCGGCGCGGGTTTCTTCCTGCGGCCGATTTCGCTCATCCTGATCGCGTTGATCCTGGCCAGCATCGGCTTCTATATGTGGCGCGCGCGCCGGCCGAAGATCGTGCCCAGCCATGCGTGAGGCCTCCCATGCTTGAAGGAAGACTTCTGGTCAGCGGCATCATGCTGGTCGTGTTTGCGGCCGCCGTGGGCCTGTCTTTCACCTATGCGCCGGAGGCGCGCTTCCTGCCGCTGGTGATCGGTATTCCCGGCCTGTTGCTCTCGGCCATTCAGTTCGTGGCCGAGCTGCGCGACAGGCACCCCGCGCCCGTGGTGACGCGCGAGGAGCACCACCGCGAAGGGCGCATGTTCGCTTGGTTTCTCGGCTTTGTGGGTGCCCTGGTGCTGTTCGGCTTTCTCTATGCCGGCCCGGCGCTGGTGGCGGCCTATCTTTACTTTTCGGGGCGTGAGAAATGGTACGTGGCGCTTGCCGGCGCGGCGTTTGCCTGGACGGTCCTTTACGGCGTGTTTGACTGGTTCCTCGGTCTGCCGCTGTTCGACGGGCTGGTCTTCCAATATGTGTTCGGCTGATTACAGCCGTTGACGGCATCGAAATCGACGCGTGGAGTTGAGCATGTGTGGCGAATTGGAAGAAGAAGGCAGCGCGGCCGACGAGGTGTATGGCCGCTTTGTCGCGCATGCGAACGCGTTTCTGGCCGGGATGAAGCGCGAGCGCCGCAGACCCGATCCGATCCATAACCATCTCGACCGGCTGTTCCGCGAGCTGCTTTCGGCGGCCGCCGACGAGAATCGCGCGCCTGACGAAATGAGTGGCTATCAGCGCATCGCGATGGAGCCTCTGGTGTTCGCGCGCCTCGCCGGGTTCATCGCGGCCCATGTGCCGCTGAACGAAGACCCCCTGCGCCGGGTGATGGAAGCCTTGATGCTCGGCTATTCCGAAGGCGAGATCGCGCTTCCCGATCACGACCATGATCATGACCCGTTCCACGGTCACGATCATGGCCATTCGCACTGACGGCAGCGATTCATGACCGATGCAATCGCGAATGCTATGCCCAATCGCGGCTGGCAGTCGGACGTCATCGCGGACCTCATCAAAGGGTTCGGATTTCCCTACATCACGCTCAATCCCGGCGCCTCCTATCGCGGGCTGCACGATTCGCTGGTCAATCACAATCGCAACGAACCGCCGATGTTGCTGTGTCAGCACGAGAAGATCGCGGTCCAGATCGCGCATGGCTATGCCAAGGCCTGCGGCGAACCGCTCTGCGTCATCGTGCACAATGTGGTGGGTCTGCTGCACGCCACCATGGGCATCTATTACGCCTATACCGATCGCGCGCCGGTCTTCGTGGTGGGCGCCACCGGCCCGATGGACGAGGGCAAGCGCCGCCCGCGCGTCGATTGGGATCACACCGCCAATGTGCAGGGCAACGCGGTGCGCGACTATGTCAAATGGGACTACCAGCCCGGCGGCATCCAGGGCGTGCCCGACAGTTTTGCGCGGGCCTATTCGATCATGATGAGCGAGCCGCAAGGCCCGATCTATCTCTGCTATGACGCAGGGCTTCAGGAAGCCCCGCTCACCGAAACGGTGAAGCTGCCCGACCCCGCATCCGTGAAACGCCCCAGCAAACTCGCGCCCGATCTGAAGGCACTCGCCGAAATTGCGGACAGGCTCGTGGCGGCCGAATGGCCGGTGCTGCTGCCCCAATATGTGGGACGCAGCCCAAGCGGCTTCACCGACATGATGGCGCTTGCCGAAACAATGGGCGCCGGTGTCGTGGACGTGCAATCGCGGCTGAATTTTCCCACCGAGCATCCGCTCGATTGCCGGATGAGTACGGACATCTTCAAACGGGCCGACCTGATCCTTTCGCTCGACTGCCGCGATTGGGAGCGCCCGACCCATTACAACGACCGCATCAATCGCACGCTCAAGGCGCACTATCCCGATTCCTGCGTCTGGGCCGATATCGGGTTCGCCGATATCGAGATTTCCAAATGGGCCATGGGCTACCAGAAATTCCCGCAATGCGCGGCCCGCGTTCTCGCCGATACCGAACTTGCCATTCCTCAGCTCACGGAGCTTTGCGCCGCACGCGTGGCAAAAGACGCCAAGGCCGCCAGGCGCATCGCCGACCGCGCGCGCGCGGTTGGCGAGATGCACAACACCCAGCGCGCCAAATGGCGCGGCCAAGCGCGCGAAGGCTGGGACGCGAGCCCCATCGCGCTGCCGCGCCTGGCCATGGAGGTGTGGGAGCAGATCAAAAACGAAGACTGGGTGCTCACCACCAACGCGTTCGAGGATTGGGCGCTGAAGCTGTGGGATTTCGACAAGCACTATCGCTGGCCGGGCAAGGCGCTCGGCACCGGCACGCAGATCGGCATGGCGATCGGGGTCGCGCTCGCCCATCGCGGCAAGGGACGGCTCGTGGTCGATTGTCAGACCGACGGCGATCTGATGTTCGATGCGGGCGCGCTCTGGTTCGCCGCGAAGCACCAGGTGCCGCTGCTCTGCGTGATGCACAACAACCGCGCCTATTACAATGATTGGGAGCACCAGATTACGGTGGCGCGCCAGCGCGGCACGCCGGAAGAACGCGCCTATATCGGCATGGACATCATGGAGCCCGCGCCCGATTTCGCG
>DASYEG010000179.1:0-7488 GCA_036499145.1 Micropepsaceae bacterium
CCACGATGGCATGTGTGGTGCGCCCCATGACGGCCCGGCGCCAAAAGCTGATGCGGCAAACGACGCTCATCGAGCGCGTTCGGGCCTATGATCCCGGCGCCGACGAATCCATCCTCAACAAAGCCTACGTCTTCGCCATGCAGGCTCATGGTCCGCAAAGGCGTGCGTCCGGCGATCCCTATTTCTCGCATCCTTTGGAAGTTGCGGGAATCCTCACCGATCTGAAGCTCGATACCGCGACCATCGCGACGGCGCTCCTGCACGATACGGTGGAAGACACCAGCGCCACCATCAAGGACATCGAGAGCAATTTCGGCGGTGAAATCGCAGGGCTGGTCGATGGAGTCACCAAACTCTCGCAGCTCGAACTGTTCTCCGAACGCACCAAGCAGGCCGAGAATTTCCGCAAACTGATGCTGGCGATGTCCAACGACATCCGCGTGCTGCTGGTAAAGCTGGCAGACCGCCTGCACAACATGCGAACGCTCTCGCACATCAAGAGTCCGGAGGTGCGCCATCGCATCGCGCAGGAGACCATCGAGATTTATGCTCCGCTCGCGGGTCGCATCGGCATGCAGAACATGCGCGAGGAGCTGGAGGACCTGGCCTTCGCCGAACTCGATCCGGAGGCACGCGAATCCATCGTGCGCCGGATGGAACGGCTCGATGCGCAATCCTCCGCCCGCATCCAGCGCATCGCCGACGAGATCAAGCGCAAGCTTGCCGAAAATGGCCTCGACGCCTGGGTCTTGGGACGCGCCAAGCGGCCTTATTCGATCTGGCGCAAGCTGAAAGACAAGAAGAGCAATTTCGAGCAGCTTTCCGACGTCTTCGGATTCCGGGCCGTGGTGGGCTCGGTAGAGGATTGCTACCGCGCCTTGGGCGTTCTTCACCGGTCCTGGCGGATGGTGCCCGAGCGATTCAAGGACTTCATCTCGCTGCCCAAGTCGAACGGCTACCGTTCGATTCACACCACGGTGATGGGGCCGGAGAACCAGCGCGTCGAAGTTCAGATTCGCACCCAGGAAATGCACGAGGTGGCCGAGCGCGGCGTCGCCGCCCATTGGCGTTACCGCGAAAAGATCAACGAGAACGACCCGACCGCGATGCGAGCCTATGAATGGCTGCGCGACATGGTAGACCTGCTCGAACGCGGTGAGAGTCCGGAAGAGTTCTATGAGCATTCCAAGCTCAGCCTTTATCAGGACCAGGTCTTCTGCTTCACGCCCAAAGGCATGCTGATCGCGCTGCCGCGCGGCGCAACCCCTATCGATTTCGCCTATTTCGTACACACCGATGTTGGCAACACGGCGGTCGGCGCGAAGGTGAATGGCGTTCATGTGCCGCTGCAGACCCCCTTGAAGAACGGCGATCAGGTCGAGATCATCGGCTCGCGCGAGCAGAGCCCTTCGCCTCTCTGGGAACGCTTCGTGGTGACGGGACGCGCGCGCGCCGAAATCCGCCGCTATCTACGCCATGCCCAACGCGGCCAGCATGTTTCGCTCGGGCGCAAGATTTTGGCGAAGATCTTCGCCGATGAAGGTTTTGAACTGACCGACAAGGCGGTGGAGGGGGTGCTCAGAAAGCTGCGACTCTCCAAGGCGGAGGATGTCTATGCCGATGTCGGACGCGGCGCGCTGCGCGCCGACGAGGTGCTGCAGGCGGTCTATCCGGAGCTGAAGCGTGATCCCAAACGCAAGCGCGCGAGCTATCTGGAGCCAAATTCCGCGGGCGTTTCGATCGGCGGACTGACGGAGGGCATCGGCTACCGTCTGGGCTCATGCTGCCATCCCATCCCAGGCGATCGCATCATCGGACTGATGGTGCCGGGCGAGGGCTGCGTCATCCACACAGTGGATTGCGACGTGCTGGATCGCCATCAAGACAGCATGGCCGATTGGATCGACGTGCGTTGGAAGGATCATGGCGGTGCGTTATCGGTGGCGCGCATCGTGGTCAGGCTGAAGAATTCCACCGGCGCGCTGGCGACGCTTGCCAATGTCATCAGCCATAATGGCGCGAATATCTCGAACCTGAAGATCACCAGCCGAAATCCGCTCTATTTCGAATTCCAGGTCGATGCGGAAGTGCGCGACGCGGCGCATCTGGAGAATTTGATCCGGGCCTTGAAGGTGGATTCGGCGGTGGAGGCGGTGGAACGCGTGCGCAGTCTCGATACCGACGATGCCGGCGACGGGCCTCCGCCGGTTAGCGAAACCCAGGGCCTCTTGCCGTTCGAACATGCGAGACATTGAGCGAACCTTGCGGCTGGGCGTGAACATCGATCACGTCGCAACCCTGCGCAATGCGCGCGGTGGGCCGCATCCCGATCCTTTGCGCGCAGCGATTGCCGCGATGGCCGCAGGTGCCGACGGCATCACGGCGCACTTGCGCGAAGACCGCCGTCATATCAACGATGCGGATCTCGCCGCGCTGGTGCGTGAGAAACTGCCGGTCAATCTCGAGATGGCCGCGACCGATGAGATGCTGCAAATCGCGTTGAAGGCCCGACCGCATGCCTGTTGCATTGTCCCTGAACGGCGTGAGGAGCGCACCACAGAAGGCGGCCTCGATGCGGCCGGCGGGCGCGAGCGGCTTGCACCGGCGATCAGGACCCTGAAGGCGGAAGGTATTGCGGTCACGCTTTTCATCGAGGCGGAGCCAAGACAATTCGAGGCTGCTGTCTCGCTGGGCGTGCCGGTTGTCGAACTTCACACCGGCGCCTATCACGATGCGGGCCTAATGGGCGACGCCGCCCGCGCCGCGCATCAGCTCGAGCTTCTGCGCAACGGGGCGCGGCATGCGGCGAGCCTCGGTTTGGAAGTTCATGCGGGACATGGCCTGACATTAGGGAATGTGGGCGCCATCGCCGCCATTCCGGAAATCGTGGAGCTGCAGATCGGTCACTTTCTTGTGGGGGAGGCGATATTCTCGGGGCTCGCGTCTGCGATTGCCCGCATGCGCGCCATCATGGACGAGGCGCGAGCAAGAGCGCGGGAGGCATCATGATCATTGGACTGGGCAGCGATCTCGTGGACATCCGGCGCATCGAGAAGACGCTTGAACGTTATGGGACGCGCTTCACCCGCCGCATCTTCACCGAACTCGAACAGAAGAAATCCGAACGCCGTGCACAACGGGCGGCAACCTATGCCAAGCGTTTCGCGGCCAAGGAAGCTTGCGCGAAGGCACTGGGCACGGGCCTTCGGGCTGGGGTTTTCTGGCGCGACATGGGTGTCGTCAACCTTCCCACCGGCCAGCCGGCGATAAGGCTTACCGGCGGCGCGGCGAAACGGCTGGCCGCGATCACGCCTAAGGGGACGATGGCCCAGATCAGCTTGACCCTGACCGACGATTATCCGCTTGCTCAGGCAATCGTGATTATCACCGCTGTGGCTGAACCGCCGCAGAACAAGCCGAATTCATAAACTATATATATTTGTAATTGCCCCTGGTGCCCTTGACGCGTAACAACCGCTCCGCTTCCTTGGCTGCAAGCCCGAACCCCGGCGAACAAGAAAAGGCCAGCTTTCCATGGCGCCTGACGACCTGAACCAGACCGCGACGGCGACGCCCCCAGCGAGCGCCAGCCATAAGCCTGCCAAAAAACAGGAATCCTGGCTGGAGGTGGTGAAAACCATCATCTATGCGCTTCTCATCGCTGGGGTGATCCGTTCTTTCGTGTTCCAGCCCTTCAACATCCCGTCGGGATCCATGGAGGCTACGCTCCTGGTGGGCGATTATCTCTTCGTCTCCAAGGCGGCTTACGGCTACAGCCGCTATTCCTTCCCCTTCGGGGCGATGCCGTTCTCGGGCCGGTTCATGGCATCGGCGCCGACGCGCGGCGACGTGGTGGTGTTCAAATTCCCGGGCGACAATTCGACCGATTACATCAAACGGCTGATCGGGCTTCCGGGCGACCGCATCCAGATGAAGGACGGCGTGCTCTACATCAACGACAAGGCCATCCCGAAAGTCCCGGTGGCGGACTATGTCGAGGATTTCGGCGGCCAGCCGCATCATGTGCCGCAATTCCGTGAAACCCTGCCCAACGGGGTCAGCTACAATGTGCTCGATCGTTATCCCGGTGGCGAACTCGACACGACGCAAGTCTTCATTGTGCCCGAAGGTCATTATTTCATGATGGGCGACAATCGCGACAATTCCGACGATAGCCGCGAGCATGTCGGCTATGTTCCGTTCGAGAATTTTGTCGGCAAGGCGGAAGTGATCTTCTTCTCGACCAATGGCAGCGCGCATTTCTGGGAGTTCTGGAAATGGCCCTTCGCCATTCGCTATGGCCGGATTGCCTCGCTCGTCCGTTGAGGAGCGCCCGCGGCACGGAGAAACGGTACGGGGCTGCGGACCTGAAGGTGCTGGAAACGCGCCTCGGTCATGAATTTTCGGATCCGGAACTTCTCAGGCTTGCGCTCTCCCATGCCAGCATCGGGGCGCGGTCCAACGAGCGGCTGGAATTTCTTGGCGACCGTGTGCTCGGACTGATCGTGGCCGAATGGCTTTATGCCGATTATCCCGACATCGACGAAGGCGGGCTCGCGGTTCGGTTGAACGCGCTGGTCCGCCGCGATTCCTGCGCCAAAGCGGGAGAGGCGGCGGGACTCGCGGCCCATCTCATCATGGCGGCCTCGGAATCGGGAAGCGGCGGCCGGCAAAAGGGCGCGATCCTTGCCGGTGCCTGCGAAGCGGTAATCGCGGCGCTTTATCTCGATGGCGGTTTCGCGGCGGCAAAGCGCTTCGTGCTGACCTATTGGGAAGAACAATTCGCGAGTTTGAAGCCCGAATTGCGGGACGCAAAGACGGCCCTGCAGGAATGGGCGCAATCCGGAGCGCTTCCCAGGAAGACGCAACCCGCCTATGCCGTGAAGGAGCGCAGCGGCCCCGATCACGCGCCGGTCTTCACGGTAGAGGTGCGCATTGCGGGCCATGAGGGTGAAACGGGCGAAGGCTCGACCAAACGCGAAGCCGAACAAGATGCGGCGCGTCGCATGCTGGAGCGTCTAGGCCTATGGAAAGCATGAGCGAGAATTCGCGTTGCGGCTTCGCCGCGGTCTTGGGCGCCCCCAATGCGGGTAAGTCCACGCTCGTCAATGCGCTGGTGGGCCAGAAGGTCACCATCGTGACCCAGAAGGTGCAGACCACCCGCATTCCGGTGCGCGGCATCGCGATGCGGGGCGACACGCAGATCGTGTTCGTCGACACGCCCGGTATTTTCGCGCCCAAACGGCGGCTGGACCGGGCCATGGTGAAAGCCGCCTGGGGCGGGGCTGCGGATGCCGACGTAATTCTGGTCATCGTGGATTCGCCCGAACTCGTCGCGCATCCGAACGGGCTTGCAGGCGGCGACACCGAACGGATCGTCGAAGGGCTGAAAGAGGCGGGGAAAAAAGCGGCTCTCCTGCTCAACAAGATTGACGGCATGCGCCGCGATACGCTGTTGCCGCTGGCCGACCGATTGAATCGGTCCAGCATTTTCGAACGCATCTTCATGATCTCTGCGGCAAAGGGCGACGGTCTGAGCGACCTTTTGGATTATTGCGCATCTTTGATGCCGCAAGGGGCATTGTTGTACCCTGCCGATCAGGTTGCCGATATTCCCTCGCGCCTTCTCGCTGCCGAGATCACGCGCGAAAAGCTCTACCTGCGCCTGCACGATGAATTGCCTTATGCCTCGACTGTGAGCACCGAAAGCTGGAAGGAACAGAAGGATGGCTCGGTTCGCATCGACCAGACGATTTTCGTCGAGCGAGAGGGCCAGAAGGGGATCGTCATCGGTAAAGGCGGGCAGGCGATCAAGGCCATCGGCGAAGCAGCGCGCCATGAGATGGAGCAATTGTTCGGTCGGCGGGTGCATCTTTTCCTCCACAGCAAGGTCGCCGAACGCTGGGGAGAAACTCCGGCCCACTATCAGGAGTGGGGTCTGGAATTTCCTAAAGATCAATGAGTTGAGGAGTTATCCTCAGCCTGTGCATGAAATTCGTTCACCGTTTGTTGGTCTGTGGATGAGCACGCATGGAATGGTCTGACGAGGCGATCGTCCTTTCCTTGCGCGCGCATGGGGAATCCTCCGGCATCCTGGAGGCGTTGACCCGCGATCACGGGCGGCATCTTGGCCTGGTGCGCGGCGGCGCGTCGTCGAAGGGCCGCGCCATGCTGCAGCCGGGCAACCGCGTAAGGCTCACCTGGCGGGCGCGGTTGTCGGAACATCTGGGAATCTATACGGCGGAACTGGCTCTCGCGCGGGCCTCCGACATGTTTGAACGGCGTGCGGCCCTTTGTGGGCTGAACGCGCTCTCGGCGGTTGCAGGCGCGGTGCTCCCCGAACGGGAGCCGCATGAGGCGGCCTATCAGGGAGCCGACGCGTTGCTCGATACCATTGCGGCCCACGACTTTGCCGATTGGGCGCCGCTGTTCGTGCATTGGGAGATCGGTCTTCTGAACGAGCTCGGTTTTGGGCTCGATCTGGCACGGTGCGCGGCGACAGGCTCGGCCGACGATCTGATCTATGTTTCGCCCCGTACGGGCCGCGCAGTCTCGCGCGGCGGCGGCGAACCCTATCGTGGCCGGCTATTGAACCTGCCGGCGTTCCTGCTCGGGCGGCAGGCGGGCGAGGCGAGCTTCGAGGATCTACTCGCAGGCTTCCAGCTGACGGCGCATTTTCTGGATCAGTGGGTGCTGACGCCGCACAACAAATCCATGCCGGAGGCGCGGGTGAGGCTCACCGATCTTGCCGTCCGCGCCTCAACGCAATCGCAATAAACTCCTTTGTTTATCGCTTCGCCCTGCGACGGCGTCGAAGGGCACCAAGCCCGGCGAGGCCCGCGCCGAAGAGGGTGACGGTGCCTGGTTCTGGGACGCTGGTCGTGCCCGTGCCGGTGGTCCCGGTGAGAGAAAACGCCTGATTAAAGGTACCGGCGCCCACGATGTCTGTGCCGACCCGCAGCCAATCGGGATCGAGGGCTTCGTCGCGAGTCCAACTCTGCAAATCCGTGAATCCCGTCGGGAAAGGCGTGCCCGACCCAACAATCGGCCTGGCCGCGGAAAGCCATAGGAAATCACCCGTATTCAATGCGACCTCAGGCACAAAGAAATAATGATCGGCCGGGAGAGATAGGGCGATGCTGAAATTCACATCGAATTCGACTTCTTCGCCAACGGCCAGTCCGTTTCCGCCTGTCGTCTGGCCCGGCTTTGGGTGGATACCGCCAGCCTGCACGCTGTTGAGCGACGCGAAGGTCCCCAGGTCGGTCGTGGAAAAACTCAACTCTCCTGCCGAATTGTCCCGCGAACTGAACGCGACATCCGACGGCGAATTCACCCGGGTCGGGACTAGGGTCTGTACCCACATAGGTCGTTGAAAATTTTGACGAACAGTGATTCACCGTGATGGGAGGTGGATCATGCGATTTGATTTATCCGATGAGGAATGGACGCTCCTTGAACCGTTGATGCCGAAGAGCCGCAAGAGCG
>DASYEG010000180.1:0-2870 GCA_036499145.1 Micropepsaceae bacterium
CGTCCGGTGCGTCAGGCGCCTGGCGCCGGCCGCTTCGTTTGCGCCCGCGTGGTATTGCCGCTCGAAGCTGCCATGGAGCTTTACGGGGCGCTTCACAATGCGGTGGCGAATTTGGAATCGCGTGGGGTCGTCAAACGCCGCACGATTCCGGCCAAGACCGACAAATAGAAACTATTGGTGCCGCATGGCCGCCCGATGCCTCTCCAGGCATTGGGCGAGCCGTTCTTCCAGCGAAGCGGCGGGGCGGAAACGCACCTCGTCGGTGAGGCGTGCAATGTCGGCCACTAGGCTGTGGGGCTCGCCTTCGCGGTCGGGGAGTTGGCCGAATTGCAGCAGGCGTCCCGGCATTCCGGATAATTCCGTCAGCATCGCGCCGATGTCCCGCAACGCGATGGCACGGCCTGACGCGACATTCACCGGCCCCGTCACCGTTTCCGCCGCAAGCAACGCTGCGAGCGCAGCGCCGATATCGCGCGTATCGAGAAAATCGCGAATTTGGCGCCCCGAACTCAGCGCCACATCCTGGTGGGCAAGAAGACCGCGGATCATCGTCGGGATCAGCCGGCGCGGATCCTCGCCGCACCCGAACATGAAGAAGAACCGCGCCCAGGCGAGCGAGAATCCTGCATTGGCGGCCAGAGCGCTTGCCTGTTCCATCAGCGCCAGTTTGGCGCGGCCGTATCGAGTTTGCGGGCGGCACGGGTCGGTTTCGCGAAATGGTAACTCGCTGCCGCGCGCCCAATCATATTCCGCGCAGGAACCGGTCAGGACGGCGCGGCGGCCGCCATTTTCGGCAAACAGCTTCAGAAGATCGAGGCTCGCGCCGACCCAACTTTCATTTTCCGGCGCGGTCCAGAACTTGCCGTGCTCCACATACCACGCCAGATGCAGAAGATGCGTGGGGCCGATTGCATCGATCAAAGAACGGCGTTGTTGCGGATCGAGCAAATCGGCTGCGTGCCATGTGATGGCGCCGTCCGTCGTCGTGTGGGGATGACGCGATACTGCGTGTATGCGAAACCCGCGCGCTTGCAGCGCGGCCAAAGCCGGCGCGCCGACAAAGCCTGAAGCGCCGGTGATTAGGACAGTGCCGGCGCTCACGGCGCGTAATCCGGCCAGGTCCTGTCGCGTTCGCTCATGGCGCGGGGCATCTCTGGCCACACAATCCCGAAGGCGGGATCGTTCCAACGGCAGCCGCGGGCGAGCTCGGGCACATAATCGGCGTCCATCATATATTCGACCGCGCAATTGTCTTCGAGCGTGAGGAAGCCATGCGCGCAGCCGGGCGGTATCAGGAGCGCATTCTGCGCTTCCGCGCTCAGCTCCGTGCCGAACCAATGCCGGTGCGTCGGTGAATCGCGCCGCAAATCGACGAAGCAATCGAAGATGCGTCCCCGCGATACGCGCACGATCTTACCCTCCGGTGCGGGCTCAGCCTGAAAATGCAATCCGCGCAAGGTGCAGCGTTCCGCGTTGAAGGAGATGCTGGTCTGCCGGATCGTGCCAAACGTCGCGCCCGCTCTGCGCAAGGTCTCGCAACAATAGAGCCGCGCGAAATAACCCCGTTCGTCGCATCGCGGTTCGATGGCAATGGCGAAGGCGCCCGCGATTCCGATGGGTGTCAGCTTCACGCCGCGAACACCCGCAGCTCGGGTATCGGAACCGCGAAGCGGCCGCCCCAATCCGCGATATATTTGGTTTGCTGCACGATCTCCTCCTTCAAATTCCACGGAAGGATCAGAACGTAATCGGGCCGGGTTTCGGCAATGCGCTCCGGAGCATAAACGGGCAGGTGCGTGCCGGGAAGCAGCAGGCCCTGTTTGTGCGGATTGCGGTCAACGGCATAGGCGATATCGGCAGCCGTAGCACCGCAGGCATTGAGCAGCGTGTTGCCCTTGGCCGCGGCGCCATAGGCCACCACGGTTTTCAATTCCCTATGCGCTTGAGCGAGGAAGTTGCGCACCGAGGCAATGGTTGCCGTCACGCGCCGGTTGAAGCCGTCATAATAATCAGGCCTGTGCACCCCCGCCTCGCGCTCAAGCGCGCGAAGCTCATCCAATTTCTCCGAAACAGCGCGCGGCGATTTGGCGTCGGCGCGTTCGGCGAATACGCGCAGCGAGCCGCCATGGGTGGAAAGCTGTTCGACATCGAACAGCCGCAAACCATGTTTGGCGAACACAAGCTCGATGGCGGCCAGCGAGAAATAGAAGAAATGCTCGTGATAGATGGTGTCGAACTGCACCTCGGCGATCAGGCGCAGCAGATGCGGACATTCCACGGTCAGAACGCCGTTGTCGGCGAGCAGCTCGCGCAAGCCCGCGACGAAGTCGTTGATGGCCGGGACATGGGCGAGAACATTGTTGGCCGCGACGAGATCGGCCGCGCCCCCTCGCGCCACGATGCGCCGGGCGGTGTCCTTGCCCAGAAACTGCGTTTCCGTCGGCACGCCCGCCGCGCGCGCGACAGCGGCGACATTCTCGGCGGGCTCGATGCCAAGACACGGAATTCCGCACTCGACAAAGTTCTTCAGAAGATAGCCGTCATTGCTGGCGACCTCGATGACGCGGCTCTGCGGCCCCAATGCGAAGCGCTGGATCATGGCGTCCGAATAGGCTTTGGCATGCGCCAGCCAGGCATTCGAATAGGACGAGAAATAGACGTAATCGGAAAAGATCGATTCCGGCGGCACGGTCGTGTCGGTCTGAACCAACAGGCATGTGTCGCAGACGCGCACGCAAAGGCGGAATTTCGCTTCGGGCCGCGCCAGATCGGATGCTTTGAGAAAACTGTTCGCCAGCGGCTGTTCACCCAGATCGAGCACAATGTGATCGAGCGACGCACCGCAGAAGCGGCAGGACGGGGCGCTCATG
>DASYEG010000181.1:0-4549 GCA_036499145.1 Micropepsaceae bacterium
CCGGATGGGCTGTACGACGTCGTTTATTCCAATGCAGCGCTGCAATGGCTGGGCGATCATGAACGGCTATTCCGGCGGCTGTTCTCTTTCGTCGCGCCCGGCGGGGCGATGGCGGTCCAGATGCCGCGGAATTACGACGAAGTCTGCCAGGTTCTGGTGCGGGAAACCGTGGCCGATCCACGCTGGGCCGGCAGATTGAAAGACGTGCGCGACTGGTGGAACGGACTTCTGCCGGAGCGCTATTACGATCTCATGGCCGCTGACGCGCGGCACATCGATCTGTGGGAGACACGCTATTTCCATGTGCTGGAAGGGGAGGATGCCGTCTTTCATTGGATGATGGGGACCAGCCTTCGCCCCTTTGCCGCCGCGCTCGAATCGCCGCTTCGGGAGGTGTTTCTTGAGGAGTACCGCGTTCGGCTTGCGCAGGCCTACCGGCCCCGTTTGAGCGGCAAAACCCTCCACCGTTTCCTGCGTTTGTTCCTGGTGGCTACGCGGTCCTGAGAGAAAATGTCAGGATATAGCAACGTCTTAGCCAGATTTATCACGCAGTTTTGGTTGCTTGGGCTTTTTTTTGTTTGGACCATGACAAAAAAGTAACAAGCCGGGATAACGCAATCTGGGCATATTCGGGGTCTTAACCAGGGAGGCCATTTATGGCTCATGATTCGTTGAAGTCACTCGACACTGCGCTTGCCCACGTCCAACAGGACCGTCGTGGATTCCTGAAGACGTTGATCGTCGGCTCGGCCGTCGCGGCGATTCCTGTGATGACCTCACAGGCGATGGCTGCTGAAGGCGAGGGCGGCGAAGAAGGCAAGAAGAAGAAGAAGAAGAAGAAAGAGGGCGAGTGATCGCTTCTCCATCTGCTTCTTTGTAATCTGAGCTTTTGCATCATAAAGACGACCGTGTATTCCTAACCGGATACACGGTCGTCCGTTTTCCTGGACCCCTGCCCGTCGATGCCGCATCCGAAGATCCATCCCGCCATCCTTCTGTCGCCCGTCGAGAATGGCTATGTGGCCTACGACCCCGTTTCCGACCGGCTGCACCAACTCAATCCTCTCGCCGCGCTGCTGGCAGAGCTTTGTGACGGAAACCGAAGCGTGGATGAAATCCACGGCCTTGTGGCGCCGCTCCTGCCGGAGGGAAAATCCGGTGAGGTCGAGCGCTGGATCGATGAGGGGTTGAAGGCCGGCTTCCTCACCCCGAGCGAGGATGCATCCCCGGCCCATCGGGAACTGTCCGCCGAAGAACTTTACAGCCTTTCCAAGCGTCTTGAAGACAATGGCAAAGTCCAGACAGCGTTCTTGTGCGCCAAGCGCGCCGTGGAACTGAAACCGGATTTCTGGGATGCCTGGTACGATCTCGGCGATCTGGGCCAGTCCGTCGGACGGCGCGAAGACGCGCGCCAAGCCTATCAGAAATATTTCGATGCCCATCCCGAAGATGCCGAACTCGAACATTTGCTGGTGGCGCTGCGCGACGAGCCGCCGCCGCCGCGCGCCTCCGACAGGACCATCCAACAGATCTACAAGGGATTTTCCGTTACCTATGAAACGCGGATGCGCGACGATCTGCAATATCAGGGGCCGGAGCGGACTCGCGATGCGATTCTCTCGGTCATGGGAAATCCGTCAAACCTGAATATTCTCGATCTCGGCTGTGGATCGGGTCTGTCGGGGACGGTCCTCAAGCCATGGGCGGCGCGGCTTCTGGGTGTGGATCTATCGCCGGAAATGATCGAGCTTGCGAGGAAGCGGGGCATTTACGACCGGCTTGAAGTCGCCGAGATCACGTCTTGGCTGAGCGAGGCCAGGGAGCCTTTCGATCTCATCGTGTCCTGCGATGTCATCATCTATTTCGGCGATCTGCATCGGATCGTCGCCGCGGCCGCAGAGAGGCTGAGACCCGGCGGCGTTTTCGCGTTGAGCATGGAGCGCAGCGAACACGCGCCGTTCCATCTGACCGACACCGGCCGCTATGCGCACCATCCCGATCATGTCCGAGATGCGGCGGCCGCAGCAGGTCTCGGCGTCGGCTATCTCGACGATGCATTTCTGCGCATGGAATATGGCGTGCCGGTCACCGGCCTTTTTGCCGCGCTCAAGAAGTAATTTCGCGCCGCCGTTGTTCCAACATCTTGAGATAGGCGGCTTCGAGATTGCGCGTGAAGCGCGCCGTATCGAATGCGGAATTGGCCGTGCGGCTTGCCGCGAGACGATTTCGCAGACTCGCCAACAGCGCCGGATCGTCCGCAAGCTTCAGGGCCAGCGCTTCATAAGCAGGGAGCGATTCCGTCACGAGTTCGGGCAGACCGGCCGCATAAAGCAGGCTCGCCGCGACACGGCCCGCAAAAGTGGTGCCTTTGCAGGTGAGGACGGGAAGTCCGGCCAGTATCGCATCTGCGGCCGTCGCGTGGGCATTGTAGGGCAGCGTGTCGAGAAACAGATCGGCGAGTCCGAGCCGGGCGAGATGATCGTCCGGGCCGGGCACATAGGGCGCGAAAACGAGCCGGCTCGAATCGACACCGCGATTCCGCGCTTCCAGGGCCAGATTGCGCGCGGCCGCTTGATGGACGGCGGAGAGCCATAACACGCTCCCTTCGATCCTCCTGAGGAGCCGCATCCAAATGTCGAATACAGGGGGCGAGAATTTGAAGCTGTTGTTGAAGCAAGCAAAGATGAATCCCGTTTCAGGCAGGCCGGCTTGGCGCCGCGAGGGCGCGGCTCCTCGACGGCGTGTCCCATCGAGCGGCAAATAGCTGTTGGGAAGATAGACCACCGTTTCACTGTAGTGGCGGCGATCCTCTTCGGGAATCACAACAGCATCCGCGAGCAGATAGTCCATAGCGGGTACATTCGTCGTGCCCGGGAAGCCCAGATAATTGATCTGGATAGGCGCGGCGCGCGCTGCGAGGATCGCGCTGCGGCTTTCTGCGGTGAAGCCCATCAGGTCGACCGTAATGTCGATCTTCATGTCGCGCAAGCGGCTCACCACTTGGGAGTCGCTTTCGCGGTCGACATCGATGAATTGGCAAAACGCGTCACGAAGACGCGCACGCATGTCATGGGCATCGTCCGGACCCCAACTGACGCCGATGGTTTCGAAGCGCGCGCGGTCGTGATGTTCGAACACGCCCGCCATGGTGTGAGCGACCGCGTGGTTGCGGAAATCGGCGGAGAGGTAGGCGATCCGGATTTTCTCATGGGCGCCGCGTTCTCCGCGCAGGACCGGCTGTGCGGCAGCCGGATATTTGTCGCTCACCCAAAGCCCGGCACATTGTTTCTGATCTTGCGGGTCGGAGGAAAGCGCCAGGAACCCGAAGGGATTGGCCACGCGCGTTCCCGCACGGACGCCCGCAATCACCGCATCCGTGCTCTCGTTCAGCTCTCGCCAGTCGCAAATCTGGAGCTTGGAAAATACCAGATCGCCTTGCGCGTAGTCCTGTTTTGGATTGCGCGCCAGAACGCTCGCGTAGTCGGCGACCGCATCGTCGAAGCGTTTCAGTTCGAAGAGGGCATTGGCGCGCCCCTTCAGGGCATCGGCGCTGTCCGGCCTGATTTTGAGGGCGCTTTCATAGCCGGCCAGCGCTTCGTCCGCGCGGCGCGAAGCGATGAGCGCATTGCTGCGATTGAGAACGGTTTCAAAGACATCGGGGCTCAGGGCCAGCACTCTGTTATAGCTCGCGATGGCCTCGTCATAGCGGCCGAGTTCGCAGAGCGCGTTGCCGCGATTATTCCAGGCTGGCATCATCGCGGGGTTGACCGCGAGAGCGGCATCGAAGCTTTGCAGGGCCGCCTGGTGATGTTTTGCGGCCAGCAGCAGTGCCCCACGATTGGTGAGGGCTTCCGCGAAATTTGGCGCAATGGCGATGGCGCGCTCAAAGGCGGCCAACGCTTGTTGGTGCCGCCCCTCATTTGCCAGCGTGCAACCCTGGAAATAAGCCGCCGCCGCGGCATCCGGGATTTGCCCACTCGTCCCGTCGCGATTGGCGCCCGCCTCCACCGCGAAGCTCCGGGCCGGTTCGCTGCGTTGCCAGCGCTGCCACATGGCGATGTAGGCCGATTCCAGATTGCGCGTGAAACGCGCCGTATCAAACAGAGCCGATGTTTCGCGACGTTCCGAAAGCTTCGCGCGCGCGGCGGCAAGTGCTGCAGGATCGCGTGCGAGCTTGAGCGCCATCGCCTCATAGGTCTCAATCGAATCCGCGATCATCTCAGGCATTCCAATCGCACGCAGCAAACTGGCCGCTACGCGCGACGCGAAGGTCGGCCCCAGCGCGGTCAGCACCGGAAGGCCGGCCCATAATGCATCGCTTGCCGTTGTGTGAGCGCCATAGGGCTGCGTATCGAGAAAAAGGTCGGCCACGCGGTGCCGGGCAAGATGATCCGGCCCGCTTACCCGTGGCGCGAACACCAGACGGTTGGCGGCGATGCCGTGCGCTTCCGCCTCGCGTTTGAGATTGCGCATTGCCTCCGTATTGTCTTCGAGCAACCAGAGAACGCTCACCGGAACTCCATGCAAAAGCCGCATCCAAAGCGCGAAG
>DASYEG010000182.1:0-6950 GCA_036499145.1 Micropepsaceae bacterium
CGACCGATGTGGTGAAGGCCATCGCGCGTTTGGCCGCGTTCTATCAGCATGAATCCTGCGGCCAATGCACGCCCTGCCGTGAGGGCTGCGGGTGGATGCGCCGGGTCATGGATCGCATGGTGATCGGCGATGCGGTCACGCCGGAAATCGATCTGCTGCAGGAAGTCAGCAAGGAGATCGAAGGCCACACCATCTGCGCGCTTGGCGATGCGGCAGCGTGGCCGATCCAGGGGCTGATCCGGCATTTCCGTCCCGAGCTCGAGCGGCGCATTGCCGCACGCAAGACCGAAACCACGCCCATGCCACAGGCCGCGGAATGACGGCAATCATGGGTATGGGCAAGCGCGAGAACATCGTAGCGATCGGCCTTGGCGGCGCGATGGTGCTGATGGTGGTCGTGCTGTTCTTCGCCACCCATTACCGGGCTTTGCTGCGCACCGCCGGCCTTGCAAAGGAAAACATCGTCGCGGAAGCGGCCAATAACGGCCTGACCATCCCGACCATCGATGAGATGTGCAAAACGGTGGGCGCGACAGCGGCCAATATGGCCGCCTGCAGGGACGAAGAAAATCAAGCAGGCGAATTCGTCATCGCCTGGATGGGCCTCAACGGGTTTCTCGCCAATGGCGCGATCGACATCAGCCAGATTCAACTCGCAGCCGAACTGGGAAGCGATGCAACCTCTCCCTTGAGCAGTCCCGATAACAGCCTTGCCGATCCAAGCCTCGCCCCCGGTCTCGGTGGCGGAGATCCCAATCTCGGCGATCCCTCTGCGGGCGAACCGAACATCGACCCCGCGACCGGCCTGCCGGTGGATCAGAGTTTCGATTCGCCTGCGGGAATCGCGATGTATTGTCTGAGCAATTCGATGGATTGGCTGCAAATGCATGACTGCATTTCGCGCTACGATCCCTCCACCCGATTCACCGGACAATAGCGGCAATGGCCAAACTCATCATCGACGGCAAGGAAATCGACGCCGATCCCACGCTGACGCTGCTTCAGGCCTGCGAGATGGCGGGCGCTGAGATTCCGCGTTTTTGCTATCACGAGCGGCTGTCGGTTGCCGGCAATTGCCGCATGTGCCTGGTGGAGTGGGTGGGCTCGCCCAAGCCGCAAGCCTCGTGCGCGCTGCAAGTGCGCGATATTCCGCCCAATCGCGACGGCACGCCGGCCAAGATCAACACCAATTCGCCGATCGCCCGCAAAGCCCGCGAAGGCGTGATGGAATTCCTGCTGATCAATCATCCGCTCGATTGCCCGATCTGCGATCAGGGCGGCGAATGCGATCTGCAGGACCAGGCGATGGGCTATGGCCGCGCTGCCTTCAACCGCTATCGCGAGTACAAGCGCGCGGTGGAAGACAAATATATGGGTCCGCTGGTCAAGACCAGCATGACCCGCTGCATCCATTGCACGCGCTGCATACGGTTCGCGACGGAAGTCGCGGGCGTGCCGGATCTCGGCGCCACGGGGCGCGGCGAGGACATGGAGATCACGACCTATCTGGAGAAAGCCATCGAGTCCGAGCTTTCGGGCAATGTGATCGATCTCTGTCCGGTGGGCGCGTTGCTGTCCAAGCCCTATTCCTTTACGGCGCGGCCATGGGAATTGCGCAAGACCGAAAGCATCGACGTGATGGATGCGATGGGCTGCAACATCCGCGTCGATTCGCGGGGCCGCGAAGTGATGCGATTCCTGCCGCGCGTGAACGAAGCGGTGAATGAGGAATGGCTCGGCGACAAGTCGCGCTTTGTCTGGGATGGGCTGAAACGTCAGCGCCTGGACCAGCCCTATATTCGGCGTGACGGCAAGTTGCAGCCGGCGAGCTGGGCGGAAGCCTTCGATGTCATCGCGTCGAAACTGAAAGCGACACCGGCTGAGAAGATGGCCGCCATCGTCGGCGATCTGGCGGCGGTGGAAGAGATCAAGGCGCTGAAGGATCTGATGCGCGGCTTCGGGGTGAAGAATCTCGACTGCCGCCAGGATGGCGCGAAGCTGGGCGCGGTACCGCGCCAGGGCTATCTCTTCAACACGACATTCCAGAATGTGGAAGCGGCCGATGCGTTGCTCTTGATCGGCACCAATCCGCGCTGGGAAGCGCCTGTGCTGAATGCGCGCATCCGCAAGACCTGGCTCAATGGCAATCTGAAAATCGCCAATGTCGGTGCCGCCTACGATCTGACCTATCCCGTGCAGCAATTGAGTGCCTCGCCGAGCGTGCTCGAGGAGATCGCAGCGGGGACGCACCCGTTCGCAGCGGCATTGAGAGACGCCAAGCGGCCGATGCTGGTGATCGGGCAGGGGGCGCTCGCGCGCGCCGATGGTGCGGCGGTCCTTAATCTCGCGAGCGAAATCGCCTCCTCCACCGGCATGATCGGGCCCGCCGGCACGCCTGCCGAAGGCGGCTGGAACGGTTTCAATGTGTTGCATAGCGCGGCCGCGCGCGTGGGCGCGCTCGATATCGGTTTCGTGCCGGATGCGGGAGGTCGCGACGTCGCGCGCATTCTCGATGGCGCCGGCAAGGGCGAGATCGAGCTGATTTATCTCCTTGGCGCGGATGAGATCGACGCGGATTGGCTGGGGCGTGCATTTGTCGTCTACCAGGGCACCCATGGCGATGCCGGCGCACACCGCGCCGATGTCATCCTGCCCGGTGCCGCCTACACCGAAAAATCCGGGCTCTATGTCAACGCCGAGGGGCGCGTGCAGCTCGCCAATCGCGCCACCTTCCCGCCTGGCAATGCCAAGGAGGATTGGGCGATCCTGCGCGCGTTGTCGGATGTTGCCGGCAAGCGTCTGCCTTACGATGATATCGAGGCGCTGCGTCGCGCCATCATTGCCGATGCACCCCATTTTGCCGTGCGCGATGAGGCGCCCGCCTCGGCCGGAGCGGACCCAGCCATCTGGAATGCCATCGGCGCGGCCGGTCCTATCGAAGCGCATCGTGCGCTCGAAAGCGCGATGGCCGATTTCTATCTCAGCAACCCGATCGCGCGCGCGAGCGAGACCATGGCGGAATGTTCGCGCCTCTTCGTCCAGCGTACCCAGATGGCGGCGGAATAGGCGATGATCTTCACCCAAGCCCTCCAAGGCCTCGGCGTTCCCTTTGGGGTGGCGTGGACGATTTCCCAGGCGATCACCATCGTCATTCTTCTGGTCCTGCTGCTGGTGATGGTAGCCTTCATCCTGCTGTTCGACCGCAAGGTCTGGGCGGCCGTGCAGATGCGCCGCGGTCCCAATGTGGTGGGTCCGTTCGGCCTGCTGCAGAGTTTCGCCGATCTTATCAAATTCGTGCTCAAGGAAATCGTGATTCCGGCGGGCGCCAACAAGGGCGTCTTTTTCCTGGCGCCGATCCTGGCGGCCACCCTGGCGCTATCGGCCTGGGCCGTGGTTCCACTGGACAATGGCTGGGTGATTGCCGACATCAATGTCGGCATCCTCTACATCTTCGCGATTTCCTCGCTCGGCGTTTACGGCATCATCATGGGCGGCTGGGCCTCGAATTCGAAATATGCCTTCCTCGGCTCGCTGCGTTCGGCGGCCCAGATGGTGTCCTACGAAGTCTCCATCGGCTTCATCCTGATCACGGTCTTGCTGTTCGCCGGCTCGCTGAATCTTTCGGATATCGTGCGCGCGCAAGGTCCCGACATGCGCGGCTGGTTCGTGTTCTCGCCGCTTTTGCCGATGTTCGTGCTGTTCTTCATTTCGGCGTTGGCCGAAACCAACCGCCCGCCCTTCGACCTGCCGGAGGCCGAATCGGAACTCGTGGCCGGCTTCGCGGTGGAATATTCATCGACGCCGTTCCTGCTCTTTTTCCTCGCGGAATACGTCAACATCGTCCTGATGTGCGCGATGATGTCGATCCTGTTCTTCGGCGGTTGGCTCCCGCCCATCGACATATGGCCGCTCAACGCCATACCCGGCGTGATTTGGTTCGTGCTCAAGATCTGGTTCTTTTTCTTCCTGTTCGCGATGGTGAAGGCGATCGTGCCGCGCTATCGCTACGACCAATTGATGCGGATCGGCTGGAAGGTCTTCCTGCCGATTTCGCTCGTATGGGTGGTGCTCATGGCGGGTTATCTGTTCGCCATCGGCAGGCTCCCCGGGTGAGGGCATAGATGGCTTGGCTGGACCGCACCGCGCGCACGATCTTCCTCTGGGAGTTCGTCAAGAGTTTCGCCCTTGGGATGCGCTATTTCTTCGCGCCCAAGAAAACGCTGAACTATCCCTTCGAGCGCTCGCCGCTGTCGCCGCGTTTCCGGGGCGAGCATGCGCTACGCCGTTATCCGTCGGGCGAGGAACGCTGCATCGCCTGCAAGCTGTGCGAGGCTGTGTGCCCGGCCAATTGCATCACGATCGAAGCTGAGCCCCGTGAAGACGGCAGCCGCCGCACCACCCGCTACGACATCGACATGACGAAATGCATCTATTGCGGCCTCTGCGCGGAGGCCTGTCCGGTGGATGCCATCGTCGAGGGTCCGAACCTCGATTTTTCGGTCGAGACCCGCGAAGAACTTTATTACGACAAGGCAAGACTGCTCGCGAACGGCGATCGCTGGGAACGCGAGATCGCTAAAAATCTGGAATTGGACGCCCCTTACCGATAACTCTCTCCCCCTCATCCTTCGGCAAGCTCAGGATGAGGATGGCTTTCTGCAACTCCTCATGCTGAGCCTGTCGAAGCATGAGGTCCTACCCGAGTGAACGAACGCATTTCATGATTCAGGCCATCGCCTTTTATGTTTTCTCAGCGGTGCTGATCGCCTCCGCGTTGATGGTGATCGGCGCGCGCAATCCCGTGCATTCGGTGCTGTTCCTGATCCTTGCCTTCATCAATGCCGCCGCCCTGTTCGTGCTTCTGGGTGCCGAATTCCTCGCGATGATCCTGGTTGTCGTCTATGTCGGCGCGGTCGCGGTGCTATTCCTCTTTGTCGTCATGATGCTCGATATCGATTTCGTGGCGCTGAGGCGCGGCTTCATGGAATATTTGCCGCTCGGCGCGCTGATCGGCCTGGTGCTGATGAGCGAACTTATGATCGCGGTGGGCGCCTGGGCATTCGGCAGCGCCGCGCCGGCCGCACGCTCTAATCCCTTGCCGCCCGGGGTCACCAATACCGAAGCGCTGGGCCGCATCCTCTACACCGACTACATCTTCTATTTCCAGACCGCGGGGCTGATCCTGCTCGTCGCGATGATCGGCGCCATCGTTCTGACGCTGCGCCACCGTCCCGGCGTCAAGCGCCAATCCATTGCGCGTCAGGTGGCGCGCGGGCCGGCGACCGCGATCGAAATGCGCGACGTCAAGCCGGGGGAGGGTGGCTAAAACATGGCGATAGGACTTCCCCATTATCTGATCGTCGCGGCACTCCTCTTCACCATTGGGGTGTTCGGCATTTTCATCAACCGTAAGAACGTCATCGTCATCCTGATGTCCATCGAGCTGATCCTGCTCGCGGTGAACATCAACCTCGTCGCGTTCTCTGTGTTTCTCGGCGATCTGATCGGCCAGGTGTTTGCGCTTTTCGTGTTGACGGTCGCTGCCGCCGAAGCCGCCATTGGATTGGCGATCCTTGTTGTCTATTTCCGCAACCGCGGCACGATTGCGGTTGAGGACATCAATCTCATGAAGGGCTGAGCGCGAAAACTTCATGTATACCGCCATCGTCTTTCTTCCCCTTCTCGGCTCCGCGATCGCGGGGCTTTTCGGTCGCGCCATCGGCGTGAGGGCTTCCGAACTCGTGACGACGGGATTGTTGTTCGTGGCGGCCGTGCTTTCCTGTTATGCGCTATACGACGTGAATTTCCTCGGCCACGGCCTGATCGTCCAGGTTGCGCCCTGGATCGCATCGGGAAATTTCAGCGTCGATTGGGCTCTGCGCATCGATGCGCTGACCGCCGTGATGCTCGTGGTGGTGACGGGTGTGTCTTCGCTCGTGCATCTCTATTCCATCGGCTATATGCACGAAGACCCGGACCGCCCGCGGTTCTTCTCCTATTTGTCGCTGTTCACCTTCGCCATGCTGATGCTGGTGACAGCCAACAATTTCCTGCAGATGTTCTTCGGCTGGGAAGGTGTCGGGCTGGCGTCCTATCTGCTCATCGGCTTCTGGTATACGAAGCCTTCCGCGAATGCGGCCGCGATCAAGGCCTTCATCGTGAATCGCGTCGGCGATTTCGGCTTCGCGCTTGGCGTGTTCGGAATCTATTACGTGTTCGGGACGCTCGATTTCGACCGCGTGTTCATGGCCGCGCCCATGTTCGCCGGCAAGACGATTAGCTTCGCCGGCTATTCGCCCGACCTGCTGACGACGCTGTGCATCCTCCTGTTCATCGGTGCGATGGGAAAATCCGCGCAATTGGGCCTGCACACCTGGCTGCCCGACGCTATGGAAGGCCCGACCCCGGTCTCGGCCCTCATCCATGCCGCGACGATGGTGACGGCGGGCGTGTTCCTCGTTTGCCGCTGCTCGCCGCTGTTTGAGCTGGCGCCGGCGGCGCTTGCCTTCGTCACCTTCATCGGTGCAACGACGGCTTTTTTCGCGGCCACCATTGGTCTTTTCCAGAACGACATTAAGCGTGTGATCGCGTACTCGACCTGTTCGCAGCTCGGCTACATGTTCGCCGCGGCCGGCGTCTCGGCCTATGGCGCGTCCATGTTCCACCTTTTCACTCATGCCTTTTTCAAGGCCTTGTTGTTCCTGGGCGCCGGCTCGGTGATCCATGCCATGCATCATGAGCAGGACATGCGCAAAATGGGCGGTCTGGCCAAGCGCATTCCGATCACCTGGGCGATGATGCTGATCGGCAATCTCGCGTTGACGGGAATAGGAATTCCGCTGCTCGGCATCGGCACCGCGGGCTTCTATTCCAAGGACGCCATCATCAACGCGACCTTCCTGTCGGGAACCGGCATCGGCGCCTATGCCTTTGTGCTGACGACCGTCTCG
>DASYEG010000183.1:0-29639 GCA_036499145.1 Micropepsaceae bacterium
TTCGACGAACGGCGCATTGTGGAACTCACCGTGCTGATCGGCACCTACAGCATGCAGGCCCGCGTGATGCAGGCGCTCGAAATCGATCCCGAACAGGCCTGAGCGCGTTAAACTTGGTTACGAAAGCTCGGCACCGGCCCCATCTGGAACAAATCCTCGGTATTCCGCGTTGTCCGGAGGCCTGCTCCCTGAGCACGTATGAGAGGATTCTTATGTTCCAGCTGACGCACAATTGGGAGCTGCCACCCATTGGCCTGAGCGTGCCGGGATGCGTAGAGGAAGCTATTCACCAATGCGCCCGTGGGGAATCCTCGCCCGATCTCGCCTTGATGCAGCTTCTTGTCGCCTCGTGCTCCGAGGAGGAGACCGAACGGGTGCTGGGAACGGCGATATGGGACGCCCTTGAAGACCGCAATGCGGGAACTGCGGAGAGACTCGGCGCCGTTCAGAAGCTTTGGGATGGGGCTAAGGACCTCGTGCAATCCGCCGCCCCGAGCCTCTGCCGCTGAAATTCACGATAATATCTTGGCCATATCGGGTTAAGGGAGCAACCGCCCCATCGGCGGCACGTTATTCCTATGGGGCATTGTGCATCGAGGAAGGTCATGGAAATAGCGACCGAAATCACATTCCATAATATGAGAAGTTCCGAAGGTCTTAGAGACGACATTCTTAAGCGCATCGCCAAGCTCGAAAAATTCTGCGGCCGGCTGATTTCCTGCCGGGTATCCATCGAAGCGCGGACAAAGAATCATCGCACCGGCAATATCTACGAGGTGCATATCGAGATGCAGGCGCCAGGGAATACCCTCGTGGTCAGCCGCGAACCGCATCACGTCAGGGAACGTCGCGCGCATAGCGATGTGCGGACCTCCATCATCGAGGCATTCGCGGCGGCGGAATCGCAGCTGCGGTCTTTCGGGAAGAAAAAGACCGGCGAGGTAAAGACCGCAAAACGAGGAGACAGCACGCAAACGCTATAAGATAGGGCGGACGTTTCTTTCGGCCGGGGAGCGGAACTGTACCTTCGTTCGACATATGGACAATTATGAAGGCGGAGATTTTGACAACCGGGCCGACGCGGGGCGCAAGCTCGCGCGCGCATTGGAACATCTGAGGCCGGAACATCCCGTGGTGCTGGCGCTGCCGCGCGGCGGCGTGCCGGTGGGTTTTGAGGTGGCCCGGGCGCTCCAGGCCCCCCTCGATGTGGTGCTGGTGCGCAAGATCGGATCCCCCGGCCAGCCGGAATTGGGCTTGGGGGCGGTGGTGGACGGCGCCAATCCGCAGCTTGTCCTCAATGAGGAACTGGTCGGCTTGGTCCAGCCTGGGAGGCGCTATCTCGAAGCCGAAGAAAAGCGCCAGCTCGCGGAAATCGAACGCCGCCGCGCATTGTATCGGCCGGGCCGCGCGCCCATATCGCTTGCCGGACGCATCGTCATCGTGGTGGACGATGGGATCGCAACCGGTGCTACGATGAAGGCGGTTCTTCAGGCCTTATCCCAATCCGAACCCAAGCGCGTGGTCCTGGCCGTGCCCGTAGCAGCAGCCGATTCTTTGGAAGAGCTTGCGAAATTGGCCGATGAAACGGTGTGCCTCATGACCCCTGCGCCGTTCTATTCGGTGGGTGCCTTTTATCGAGATTTTACGCAGACGGCGGATCAAGACGTGATCGACCTTCTCCGGCGCGCCGAGACATTGGTGCCGAAAGAGGCCGAGACCGCAGCGCCTATTGCTTCGGATGAATGACCGCGACGAGCTGCACGTCGAACAGCAGCGCCTGGCCCCACAAATCCGAATTGTTGCGCTCCTCGCCATAGGCAAGCTTGGCGGGCACTAGAAGTTCCCATTCGTCCCCCGCCTTCATCAGAGAGAGCGCTTCGATCCATCCCGGAATCACCTTGGCCACGGGAAGGTCGCGGGTCTCGCCGGGCTTGGTGGAATCGAAGACATAGCCATCCACGCGCGTGCCTTTATAGGACACCGTGACCGTGTCGTTGGCGGTAGGCGTCTCGCCCGTGCCGGATTTGATGACGCGATATTGCAATCCGCTTGGAAGCACCATGACCCCGGGCATTTTCGCATGGGCCGCGACAAGTTCGCGATTGGCTTCGGGGCTGATGTCGCCGGCGATCGCCGGACCTGCGAAGCCGATGAAAAGCGTCGCCACGGCGAATTTCATCATCCGCATACGATCACCTGCACACCTCCGCGCCTTCACGGCTTTGGGACCACGATCAGCTTCCAGGCCCGTTCGTCGGTCAGATATTCGCGGGCTACGCGCTGGACATCGGCGGGCGTCACGGTCTCGAGACCGGGACGCGCGTCGCGGATGAGCTTCAGCCGCCGTTCATCGGTTTGCGCTCCCGAAAGGGAGCCCAGCCAATAATTGTTGGTCTGTACGGCTTTTTCGAGTGTATCCAGTTCCGGTTTGCGGGCACGTTCGAATTCGTCCTTGCTGGGCTCGCGGGCGCGCAGATCGGCGGTCACCTGTTTGACCGTATCAAAGAAGAGCTGTGCCTTTTCAGGAGGAATCTCCGCATAGGCGGCGATATAGCCATACCCCGGAAAGGTTCGTGAGGCGCTGGCGGTCGCCGAAGGCGAATAGGTGGCTCCAAACTTGATGCGCAATTGCTCCATCAGCCGGAATTGCAGGATGTCCGTCACGACACGCCGGGCCGCGCTTTCCGAATTCGCGTATACGTCCGTGGTCTGCCATGCGATGGCCGCAACACCTTGATCGGCGCGTCCGGCGTGGTGCAGCACGATGGGTTCGGGCGTGGGGGCGGGGAATTTGAGATCGCCCGCCGCCGGAAGCGCCATGGGAGCGCCAGACCGCCGCGGCAATGCGCCGAAGGTCGCGGCGACCGCCTTTGTCGCCTGTTCGACCGAGACATCGCCCACCATCGTCACCTCGATCGGCCCATTGGCAAGGGCCGGCGCGATGATCGCCTTCACCTGGTCGAGCTTGGCTGTCTGCACATCGGCCAACGTGGGATAGGCCCAGCGCGCATCGCCCGGATGCAGCAGCTCGGCGAATTTCGCGCCGAACAGGGACATCGGCGTGGCATCGAGCTTGGTGAGATTGTCGGTCAGTGAGCTCAAGCCCTGTTCGAACGGTTCCGGCCGCCAGCCTGGCTTGGTGATATAGGCCGCGAGCACTTGCATTTCGGTGTCGAGATCGGCCGGGCGCGTCGCGCCGGACAGCGAGAACGCATCGTCGTCGACGCCGAATCCAACGCTGGTGATCTTACCCGAAAGCGTGCGTCGCAGATCCAGATAGCTGAGTGCTTCCAATCCGCCCGACAGATAGGCGCCCGTGTCGATGACGATCCGATCCTTTGGGAAGGCCAAATCGCCGCCGGCGATGTCGACACTCACCAGGATCTGGTCGGCGCGGTATTTGGTCGGTTTCACGGTCAGGCGCACGCCATTCTCGAAGCGGATGAGAGTCGCGTCGAGATCATCGATATGGCGGGTTTCCACCACCTGTCCGGCTACGCCAAAACTGGTGTAAGGCCACACCGCGAGCTGCAGCTGTGGGGCGTTTTCGATTTTCTCCGACTCCGCCTTGTTCCACACCGAGGCAAGCGCCGCTTCGCCGCCTTCCACCGGTTTCGGGCTGGAAAGGAACAGTAGCGGCCCATTGCCGGCGAACGCGCCGCGAAGGGCCGTATTCACCTGCTCGATGGTCAGGCCCTTGAGTGCGTCCTGTATGGTCGCAAGATCGGTCGCATCGCTGGTAAATACCGAATCGGTGTCGACGGAGGAGAGGATGCCGTTGGCGATTCCCCGCGACGCCCGGGTGGAAGCCGATGCCACGGCCGATTGCGCGCCCGTCAGCATGTTCGTGATCTGCCGGTCCAGCTCCTGCTGGGTTACCCCTTGTGCCAGCACTTGCCGCCGGATCTTGTCGGCTTCCTCGAAGGCGCGCTGCCATTTGTCCGCTGCGTAGCTGACCCGCAAGGAAGCGATTCTTGCCGAACGCGACACATTCCCGCGCGAGGCGCCCGCCGCAAGAAAGGGTGCGTCCGGACTTTGCGCTGCCTGCGCCAGCCGCTGATTGAGGATGCCGAAGCCTATGCGTTCGATCAGATCGCGGGTTTCATGGGCCTTGGTATCCGGCGCGCCGTCATAGGGGCCAGTCCAAGCTGCGGACACCGATTGCGGTGCGCTGGTTTCGACGAAGACTTTGGTCTCCTGCCCGCGCGTCAACGGCGTCCCGAGGTTAGGATCGCTCCGGCCAGCGCCCGCCTGTTTCCAATCGGAGAAGCGTGTCTTGATCTCCTTTTCGATGACATCGGGATCGATGTCGCCAACGATCACCAATGTCGCCCGTTCAGGCCGGTAATAGGCGTGGTAGAAGTCCGCGATTTGGGACACCGGCGCGGTTTTGATGATGTCGACCTTGCCGATGGGACTGCGCTCGGGCGCCAATTGACCTTTCAAGAGATAGGCGTTCTGGGCTTCGAACGCGCGCATGCCGGGCGTGTCGCGCAGCCGTTCCTCGGAAAGAACCGGCCCACGTTCCGCATCCATCGCTTCAGGCTTCAGGCTCAACTCGGTCGCGATATCACGCATCAGCGTGAAGGCGGTATCGAGCGTCGTTTTATCGGATGCCGGGACATCGAACTGATAGATGGTTTCCGTCTGGCCGGTACTGGCATTGGCATCGGCCCCGACGCGAAGACCGATCCGTTGCAGCATCTGGAACACGTCGCCTTCTGGAACATGGGTCGAGCCGCGGAAGGCCATATGCTCCAGGAAATGGGCCAGGCCGCGCTGGGCGTCGCTTTCCATCAAGGAGCCCGCGCCGATCCGCAGCCGGAACGAGACCTCACCCTTGGGGGTCGCGTTCTTCTGGATCGCGTAGCGCATGCCGTTCGGCAGGGCGCCAAACCTCACATCGGAATCGGCCGGCAGGTCGCTCTTGGCCTGTGGCCAGGCAGCCGCCGCACTGTCCGCCGCAGTGGCGAGCCGGGCCGGGCCGGACAGGGATATGAGAAGAGCGGCAAGCGCCACCCGCGACAGAAGTCCCATCGTACGCATCAGACCTCACCTTGTAGGAAGGGTGGAATATACGGGGTACTGTGGGTTCTCGCCATTCACACGGACGAGATTTTGGGTCAATCGCGCCCGCCGGGCTCATGCTAGGCTTGAGCCTGGCAAATAAACAAGAAGCAAATGTAATACATGGAGCATGCCGTGGCGGACGAATGCCTGAATCGCGTCTTGGTGGATGCGCCGACAATGACGCGAGGCAGCTAGATGTCCATCGAAGACGGACTTCGCTTTCGCATCGCACGCGCCTGCCGTGTGTTGGGAAAGATGGAGCTGACCCGCGCGTTGCGCGGGCATATCAGCGCCCGCATCCCCGGAACGGACCGCATCTTCATTCGTGCGCGCGGGCCGGCCGAAAGCGGCGTGCGCTACACCACCGAGGACGAAGTGGTGGAAATCGGTCTTGATGGCAAACCCGTAGCGGGCATGCCGCAGGGCCTTCGGACCCCGAGCGAAGTCTTCATTCATACCGAGATCTTCCGCGCCCGGCCGCGGGTCAACGCCGTGCTGCATCTGCACCCGCCAATTGTCGTGCTGTTCACGGTTACCGGCGTGCCGTTGCTGCCGATCTGTGGCGCCTACGATCCGCAAGGACTGGGACTGGCGCTGGAAGAGCCCCCGACCTTCGAGTCGAGCGTGCTGATCGACACGCCCGAATTGGGCCGGGAATTGTCGGCGGTTATCGGGGACAAGCGCGCCTGCCTGATGCGCGGTCACGGCATCACGACGGCGGCCGATTCCATCGAGGAAGCGGCTGTCGTCGCACTGTCGTTGAATGAGCTGGCAACGATGAATTACCAGGCCCGTGCCTTGGGCACGCCGCGTCCGATTTCAGAAAGCGACCGCGAGGCGCTCAGCCCTGCCATGAAACGGCTGATGAAGCGCGGCCCGCGGCCCGGCGAGCCAGGCGATTCCGTCGTCACCGAATGGCGCTATTATTGCCGTCTCACGGGAGAGGACGGCGGCACCTGATGATGCAACGCGATATTGTCCCTATTGGACCATTGTCGCGGTCTGACATAATAATCGCGCACGCGTCGTTACGAACCAGCCCGGCCGTTGAGTGAGAACCCCATGCGTCTGAAAACTCTGCTCATCTGGTTGCTCGCTTGCGCTGCCGGGCCCGCATGCGCCGATGAGGGCATGTGGACGTTCGACAATTTCCCCGCCGCTCAGGTGAAACAGAAATATGGCGTCACGATCGACCAGAAATGGCTCGATCGTGTGCAGGCGAGCGCGGTCCGCCTTGCGGGCGGCTGCTCGGCCTCCGTGGTGTCGCCGAATGGGCTGGTGCTGACCAATCATCATTGCGTGGCCGGCTGCGCACAGAATCTGTCCACGCCCGAGCACGATTACGTGAAGAACGGCTTTGCCGCCGCGCGAGCCGAGGACGAAAAGCAGTGTCCCGGTGTGCAGGCGGAAATCCTGCAAACCATCGCGGATGTGACCCCTGCCATCAACGCCGCCACTGCGGACAAGGCCGGCGATGGTTTTCAGCGGGCGCGCGATGCCGCCGTCGCGAATATCGAAAAACAGGCATGCACCGGGCGCGAGGCGACGCAGCGCTGCCAGGTGATCACGCTTTACGACGGCGGCCAGTATAAGCTCTACACCTACCGCAAATATTCCGACGTGCGTCTGGTCTTCGCCGTCGAGTTCGACACCGCGTTCTTCGGCGGCGACCCCGACAATTTCAATTTTCCACGCTACGACCTCGATTTTTCGTTCCTGCGACTCTATGAGAACGGCAAGACGGTCGCGACGCCGGAACATCTCACGTGGAACCCGTCGGCTCCCAAGGATGGCGAGCCTGTCTTCGTCGCCGGCAATCCCGGCGGCACGGACCGGCAATTGACGGAAAGTCAGCTTGTCACGTTACGCGATTCCACGCAGCCTTTCGGTCTGATCCTGGGTTCGGAACTGCGCGGGCGCTACACGCGTTTCGCCGAAGAAAGCGCCGAGCATGCCCGCATCATCAATCGCGATCTCTTCGGACTCGAAAACGGGCTAAAGGCGCAGCGCGGCGAACATGAGGCGCTGCTGAACCCGCAATTGATGGCCGACAAGCACAAGGCCGATGCCGAATTGAAATCGCGCGTCGATGCCGATCCAAAGCTGAAGGCGGAGATCGGCGATCCTTGGGCGGAGATCGCAAAGGCGCAGGCCGAACGCGTGCCCCTTGCGAAGCCCTATTATTTTATCGAAACGCGTGCCGGGGGCGGCTCGACACTCTTCGGCTACGCGCGAATCCTGGTTCGTGCAGCGGACGAGCGCACCAAGCCCAATGGCGAACGCCTGCGCGAATATGCCGATGCGCGCCTGCCGCTGATTGAGCGGGGCCTGCTCGCCGCGCGCCCGGTGGAGCCCGAGGTGGAGCAGTTGAAGCTCGAATTCTGGCTCACCAAGCTGCGCGAGGAATTGACCGCCGACGCACCCGAAACAGCCCTGGTCCTCGGCAAGGACTCGCCGGAAAATCTGTCGCGCGCTTTGATCGCGTCCAAGCTCGCCGATCCGAGCCTGCGCAAGCAATTGTGGGAGGGCGGCGCCGCGGCGGTTCGGGCTTCGACCGATCCGATGATCCGGTTTGCGTTGAAGATCGACGCCGCGGGTCGCGCCATCCGCAAGACCTATGAGGAGCGGGTGTCGAGCCCGGTCGCTGCCGCGTCGGAGCGTATCGCCAAGGCCCGCTTCGCCGTCTATGGCACGAGCGTCTATCCCGATGCGACCTTCTCGCTGCGGCTTTCTTACGGGAAGATTGCAGGCTGGACAGAGCCCGGCCGTACGATTCTGCCCTTTACCAACTTTGCGGGTTTGTATGAGCGCGCGACGGGGCAGCCGCCATTCGAACTCACCCCGCGTTGGGTCGAGGCACAATCCAAGCTCGATCTCAAGACGGTGTTCAACATGTCCTCGGACAACGACATCATCGGCGGCAATTCCGGCTCGCCTTTGATCGATGCCAAGGGCGAGGTGATTGGCGCCATTTTCGACGGCAATATCCATTCGCTGGGGGGCGATTATTATTTCGATCCCAAGCTCAATCGTTCGGTCACGGTGTCCACCGCCGCCATAACCGAGGCGCTGAATAAGGTTTACGGCCAAACCGGCCTGATCTCGGAATTGACGGGACATTGATTTTTCGCCAAGGACAGAGTGTGGGAATACCAGTAAGGTTCCCTCGCCGATGAAGGGTGCATGTCCAATGAATTCCATGCGTAAGTGCATCGCCGCTTTGGGGTTTGCCATGCTGCCCACGCTTGGGGCGTGGCCGGCGATCGCTCAAACCCCCGCGAAGATTCCTTACCCGCAGAAAGTGGTGATCCTCGTCACCCATTCGAGTCCGGGCGCGGGCAGTGACGTTTTCCTGCGCGAGCTGGTGCGGTATCTGCAGAAATACATCAATGCCACCTTCGTCGTGGAAAACGACGAGGGCGGTTCCGGCGCCAAGGCGGTTTCACGTGTCGCCACTGCCAAGCCCGACGGCAGCATGCTCTATGCCGCGACCCCGACCTATATATTGACCTCGCTGCTCAGCCACCCGAGCAACACCTATCGCGATCTGGAACCGGTGGTGAATTTCTTCACCGACTCGGAAATCATCTACGTTCGCGCCGAAAGCCCTTACAAATCGCTGAAGGATCTGATCGATCACGCGAGAACTTCGCGTGGGCGCTGGGGCGCGGCCAATCCCGGATCGCTGGAACGCCAGGCCGCTGAACAACTGAAGATCGCGGCAAAGGTGAATGCCGCCGTTGTCAGCCACGAGGGTGGCGGCGACATGATGATCAACGTGCTGAATGGCACGCTCGACATGGGCGTGGGCGAGATGGAGGAAATCCGCGCCCAATATGAAGCCCATAAGGTGCGGGTGCTCGCGACGTTCAACGGCACCCGGATGCCCGCACTTCCCGATGTGCCGACGGTCAAGGAATCGGGCTACAACGTGGTCCTGGAGAAGTTTCGCGGTCTCGCGGCGCCCAAAGGCCTGCCTCCGGCCATTGCCAAGATCTGGGACGATGCCGCACAGAAAATCCTCGCCGATCCGGAATATCGCAAGGCCTATCTGGAAGATGATTTGATCCCCCATTATCTCGCGCACGACCAATATGGTCCCTTCATCACGAAGTTTGCGGCCGACACCGGTGCATTCCTGAAATCCACCGGCGTCATTCGTTGATGCGCAAAGACCTCGTCGCCGCTGCGATTCTGTTGTGCATCGCCGCGGCGTATTACGCGGCCTCCACGACAATTCCCTCCAGCACGCTGGAAGATTCGGTGGGGCCGCGCGGCCTGCCTGTCGTGTTGGCGGTTCTTCTTGCGATGGTCGCAATTGTGATCGGGGTGCGCGCGCTCGTCACCGCGCCGGTTTCGGGCGAAGCGGCCAAGGATGCGGAAGCGCCCTGGCCGCGCGCCATCGGCATGCTGGTGATCGGCGCGCTTTATATTCCGGTGGCGAACTTTCTCGGTTATTGGCTGACATTGGTCATGCTGTTGCTCGCGGTTATCCTGTACGAAGGCATGAAACCGTCCTGGCGCATGCTCGCCGTTGCTTTGGGGGGCGCTACGTTCTTCTTTCTTTTGTTCGATGTCCTGCTCGGCGTTCGCGTGCCCGAAGGCATGTTGTTCTGAGATTCGGGCGAGGGGGAGGAACATGGAAGAGTTCAGACACGCGCTAGAGATGCTCGTCACCACGTCTGTGGTGCCCGCAGCCCTTGGCGGTTTGATCTGGGGCATGCTGGGCGGCGCGACGCCGGGACTCTCGGCCTCGATCACGATGGCGCTACTTTTGCCCTTCACCTATACGCTGTCGCCGATGCCCGCGATTGTGATGCTGGCGACGTGCTACATCGGCGCCGAATATGGCGGTTCGATTCCGGCGATCCTGATCCGGACACCCGGCACCAATGCTTCGGCCGCGACGATGCTGGACGGTTATGAGATGAACCGGCAAGGTCGCGCAGGCGAAGCGCTCGGTCTGTCGCTGTGGTCCGGTGTGATTGGCGGTCTGTTCGGCCTGACCATGTTGGTGCTGCTCACCGAGCCTTTGTCGCGCCTCGCATTGCTGTTTAGGCCGACGACCTATTTCGGCCTCGGCATTCTGGGGCTTTCGGTGATTGCCTCGCTATCGAGCAAATCGCTGCTCAAGGGCATGGGCGCAGCACTTTTGGGGCTGATGGTGGCGACCATCGGCACCGATCCGGTTTCGGGTGTAAGCCGCTTCACGTTTGGTGTGCCCGATCTTCTGGACGGCATTCAGCCTCTTTTCGTCATGGTGGGGCTTTACGCAGTCACCGAATTGATGACGCGGGCCGGCATCACGCCCAACCTGATTAAATCGAATGCTTCGATCCGCGTACGTTTTCCGCGCTTTCGGATGATGAAAAAGGTCGCACGTTCCCAGATCATCGGCTGCGCCGTCGGCACGTTCGAGGGTTTGATGCCGGGTGCTGGTGGCACGATTGCGGCATTTATCGCATATGATCAGGCAAAGCTCTGGTCGAAACATCCCGAAGAATTCGGCAAGGGCGCCGAGGAGGGTGTCGCCGGTCCCGAAGCTGCAAATAATACGGTTGCCAGCACAGCGCTAATCCCGCTTCTCAGTCTGGGGATTCCCGCATCCAATTCCGCGGCGGTCTTGCTCGGAGGATTGCTGATCCACGGTCTGCTGCCGGGGCCACGACTCTTCGAACAGAATTCGGATGTGATCCTCGGGCTCTATACCGGCACCTTTGTGGCGGACATCGCACAGGTCATCATCGGGATCATGGTCCTTCCTGTTTGTGTTTGGTTGGTGAATCGTCCGAAGCCCTATCGCTCGGCATTCATCCTCGCGCTCGTGCTCTCGGGCGTTTACACGGTGCATATGTCGCTGTTCGATGTCGGTATCGTGTTGTCCGCCGGATTGCTCGGTTATTTCATGAAATATTTCGGGTTTCCCTTCTTGCCCGCAGTCCTTGGCGTCGTGTTGGGAACGAAGCTCATCGAATCCAATTATCGCCGTTCGCTGGTCCTTTCCGGCGGCGATTTCGACATCTTCTTCCAAGATCCGATTGCGGTCGGATTCTTCGTGGTGGCAGCCATCATTATGCTCGGAGCGCTTTACGCGGAATGGCGCGCGGCGCAACAACGAAAAGTGAGTTTGGCGTGACGATTTCACAACAGCTTGCGGCATTCGCCGCTGCGACGGCGACTGCACAACTACCGCAGCGGGCACGCGAAACAATCCGTCTCCTTCTGCTCGATGTTGCGGGGCTCTGTGTCGCGGCGAGAAGTAATGATTATGTGGCCGCTGCGCGCGGCAGCGCGGTGTCTTCCGGATGCACGACAGCGATCGGCCACGCGGGCACGTTCGGCCCATATGACGCGGCGCTCATTAACGGCACGGCTGCTCATGGCGAGGATTACGACGATACGTTTGAAGGCGGGCCTGTCCATGCTGGTGCGGTGATTGTTCCCGCAGTACTGGCGGCGGCCGAGCATCGTGGACTTTGCGGTGATGCGGTGGTGAAGGGAATCGCTGCGGGCGTGGAAGTGATGTGCCGCATGAGCTTGGTCGCACCACAGGCGACGCACAAAGCCTGTTTTCACCCCACCGCCATCTTCGGTGCGCCGGCGGCAGCGGCCGGAGTGGCGGCGGCGCTCGGATTGCCGCCAGAAAAAATAGCGGCGGCAATCGGAGTAGCGGGAAGCCTCGCGTCGGGCATCATCGAATATCTCGCCGATGGAAGCTGGACCAAACGGCTGCATGCAGGGGCCGCCGCGCAATCGGGGATTCGCGCAGCGTTCCTCGCAGAGGGTGGATTCACCGGGCCTTTGACGGTGCTCGAAGGCGGTCACGGATTCTACAAAGCATTCGCCCCATCGAAAGTCCCGGATTTTCAACCGCTGCTGAATCGTCTTGGTACGGAGTGGGTGCTCGAAACTGTCGCCTTCAAGCCCTATGCGTGCGGAACCATGACGCAGCCCTTCATTGACTGCGCGATTGAACTTGCGCGGTCCGGCGTACACGCCGAAGACATCGTCAGTCTGGTGTGCGAGGTGGGCGAAGGTACCGTGCATCGCCTATGGGAACCGCTTCTGCAGAAGCAGGCGCCCCCCAACGGCTACGCCGCGAAATTCTCCACGCCCTATTGCATCGCCGCCGGATTCGTCGACGGCAAGGCGGGCTTCGAGCAATTCACCGATGCGCGCGTCGCCGATCCGAAATTGTGTGCGCTCGCGGGCAAGGCCTCCTACGTGATCAATCCCGACGATCCCTATCCGAAGAATTTTACCGGGCATATCCGCGCGACACTGAGGGACGGCACAGTGCGTGAAGTGCGCAAGGCCCATATGCGCGGCGGTGCACACGAGCCGCTATCTGAAGCGGACATCATGACCAAGTTCTATGACAATACGCGCTTTGGCGGCTGGCCGCGCGCCAAAGCGGCCGCTTTGGCCGAAGCCCTCGACCGCATTGTGGCCGCAGGCTCCGCCGCCGCCGATCTCAGCACAGCAAGGGAATAAGATGCAGGAACTTGAAGGTTCGGTTGCCATCGTCACAGGGGCTGCGCGCAATATCGGACGCGCTATCGCGCTTGATCTGGCTGATGCGGGCGCAGCCGTCACCGTGCTGGCGCGCTCCGATATTGCCGGGGTGAAATCGGTGGCGGCCGAAATCGAAGGGCGTGGCGGCCGCGCGCTGGCGATCCAGGGCGACGTGACTCAGCCTGACGATGTGCGGCGTGCGGTGGACGAGACCGTGAAAAAATTCGGCAGGCTCGACATTCTCGTCAACAATGCGGGTGTACGGCCGGAAGGCGCATTCGAGGATCTGAGCCTGGATTCATGGCATCAGGTATTGGCGGTAATCCTCGACGGTCCTTTTCTGTGTGCCCAAGCGGCTCTGCCGGCCCTCGAAAAAAGCGGCCGTGGCACCATCATCAATATTGGTGGGCTTACCGCCTATACGGGTGCGGCGCATCGCGCACATGTGATTACGGCGAAGGCGGGACTCGATGGTTTCACCAAGGCACTGGCCGTCGAGTTGGCGCCTAAGGGTATTACCGTCAATCTTGTGGCGCCCGGCATGATCGAGACAAAACGCGAGGGTGCCGAACCCGTGCATCGCAAGACCCGCACGATTCTGGCACCTCGGCGCGGCCAACCGGAAGACATCTCGGCTATGGTTCGCCATCTTGCGGGTCCGAGGGCGCGGTCCATGACCGGCCAGACCATACACATCAATGGCGGCGTCTATCTGCCGTAACGAGCCTATCCGTTCAGGTACCAGATGGAGAAATTCAGAACTGCGGCGAATGCAACCCAGGCCGCGAGTGGCACAAGACACCATGCGGCCAGCCGATCCAACTTCCAGAAAGCGATGATGGTCATCACGATGATCGTGAGTTGCGGTAGGATATCGATCAATCCAAGGACCGGGCTGTGAGCAGCGAAAAACATCCACGACCACGCGGCGTTCAGCGCGAGCTGGATGTAAAATAGGATCAAAGCGTTATGATGCTGCGGCGAAGTGGGCAACCGCAAAACTCGCCAGAGCGCAAACCCCATCAGCACGAATAGTGCCGTCCAGACCGGCCCAAATATCCAATTGGGCGGATTGAACGGCGGCTTTTCCAGACCGGCATACCAAATCGCCAAGTTGGGGAAGGTCGCAATCTGGCCGGCTATCGATGCTGCGGCGACTGAAGCAAAGGCAAGGATCGCCAAGCGCAAATCGGTTGACGGGGAAAGCCCTGCGCGCCGTAGGCTCATGTTCTCGCTCTCGGCATCACCTCACACAAACGCGCAACCACCAGTTCGGGGTCCGCGTCCGTGCGAGGATAATGTCTTAAGCGGCGGCGGCTTTCTTGCGATTGGCTTCGAGGCGCGAATCCACGAGCGCCACAGTTGCATCGAGCGTCGGGTGCGAGAGCCCCTTCTGCTTGGCGATCAACTGCACCAGCTTGTCGGCGCGCTCGATGTTCGGAGCGCCGTTCTGGAGAGCGCGCGCGGCCGAAGCGGGGCGCGTCAGACTTTCGGCGGCGGCCGCATATTTCTCGAACGGCACGAGGTCGCTCGGGTTCGCGCCCAACTTGACGCACAGATCGTTGACGAAATTGTAGACCGAGCGCGAGGCTTCAATGTCGGTATGCACGGCTTCCTTGGCGGTGCGCATGCCGTCCGCGGTCACGGTACGGTAATTACCCGCGCACAGCATTGCCCATTTGGCGAGCGGCACGAAGATCGAATCATACACGCGCAATTTCACCGGCAGTTCGATCTTGCCCTCCGGCGTATCGAATCGCGCGGCGTCCACGTCTTTCTCCAATTGGCGCAAAATCGCGGTGCTCTTTTCATCGTCGAAGCGCGCGACCTTGAAATTGGTCGGCAACGTCACTTGCAGCACGTTGGCCTTCTCCTCCGGCGGGCGGATGGCCTGCGGGTCAGGGCTGTTCAACGTCAAGCATGCCGGATCGAAATTGTCCCACACGGTCGGATCGGTGTAGGCGGGTTTCAGCGCCTCATAGTTCAATCCGGGAATGCGCTTCACATAGGGCAGCGGCGGCATATTCATGATCGACATGCAGGGCACGCGCGATCTGGCGACCGCATCCAGAAGCTCGCGCACGCCGGGCGAACGATATTGCGGTTCCTGCATCGCCAGGCCGACGAGATCGTAGTCTTTCGGATTCACGCCGGCGGCCGGACCCGCCGTCACCTTGCCAGGAAGATTGCGCGACTTGAGGATCACGGGATCCTTGCGCCCGCGGATGGGCAACCGGACCTCGAAACCTTCTGCATTGATCAGATCGGCTTCCGTCGGCAGACAGATGAGATGAATGGAATGGCCACCGAAGAGCAGCTTGGATGCCAGAAGTGAGCCATAGGATGCGCCGAGAAGCAGGATTTTATAAGCCATGAGAAACTCCCTAGAAATTCATAATCAATGAGTGCCGGCAGCCGTACCGGACGCCTTGCAAACTTGTTGAACCGCTTTTAGCGCGATCAGGTTCAGTCCTTCGCCGCCATGTGCCAGATGTTCCGCCATCTTGGCCCGCATGTGTGGATCCCAGAATTTCCTGATGTGATCGGCCGCGCCGGCGACTGCCTGATCTTCGGGTTTCAAACGGAAGAAATCGGCGATCTGGTTCGCCATCCGTACAAGATTATTGTCGTGCATGTGCTACTCGGCCGCCACTTTGGGATCGCTGATCCGCATCGTCACGGCCTTGAATTCCTCATAGTCTTCCTGCCATTGCGACCAGCGATTTGTCGGCCGCACCTGAACCGCCGTCACTTTGTATTCCGGACACCCGGTCGCCCAATCGGTGTTATCGGTCGTCACCACATTGGCGCCAGATCCCGGATGATGGAATGTCGTATAAACGACACCTGGCTGCATGCGCTCCGAAACACGCGCGTGTAACGATGTTTCGCCCGAACGGCTCATCAGTGCGACGCGGTCGCCGTCGCGTATGCCGCGATCTTCGGCGTCGTGTGGATGAATTTCGAGCATGTCTTCCTCGTGCCAGACGCTGTTTTCCGTCCGGCGTGTCTGGGCGCCGACATTGTATTGAGACAGGATTCGGCCTGTGGTGAGGATCAGCGGGAAGCGCGCGCCGGTACGCTCATCGGTCGGGATATACTCGGTCAGTTCGAATTTACCCTTACCGCGCACAAAGCCGCCCATATGCATGATTGGTGTGCCCTCCGGTGCTTTTTCGTTGCAGGGCCATTGGATGCTGCCGAGTTCGTCGATGCGGTCATAGGACACCCCGGCAAAGGTCGGCGTCAGCCGTGCGATCTCGTCCATGATCTCGGACGGATGCTTGTAATTCATCGGGTAACCAAGCGCTGTAGAGAGGGCCATCGTTGCTTCCCAATCGGCAAGCCCTGCCATCGGCGCGATCGCCTTGCGGACGCGGCTGATGCGCCGTTCGGCATTAGTGAAGGTGCCGTCTTTTTCGAGAAAAGAAGAACCAGGCAGGAAGACATGCGCATAGGCCGCAGTCTCGTTCAGGAAAAGATCGTGCACCACGACACATTCCATCGAAGCAAGCGCCTTCTGGACATGCTTCGTGTTCGGGTCGGACTGAACGATGTCTTCGCCCTGCACGTAAAGGCCCAAAAACCTGCCATCAATGGCAGCATCGAACATATTGGGGATACGCAGACCCGGCTCGGGGTCGAGATGAACGCCCCAATCCTTCTCGAACATGGTGCGCGGCCCATCCAGCGAAATGTGCCGGTAGCCGGAGAGTTCGTGCGGGAACGACCCCATGTCGCATGAGCCTTGCACGTTGTTCTGGCCGCGCAGCGGATTCACGCCTACGCCATTGCGCCCGATGTTGCCAGTCAGCATGGCGAGGTTGGCCATGCCGATGACGGCGGTCGAACCCTGGCTATGTTCGGTGACACCAAGCCCATAATAGATCGCTGAGTTCGGCCCCCTGGCAAACATACGGGCGGCGGCGCGTATCTCGGAGGCCGGTACGCCGATGGTCTTGGACAACGCTTCGGGCGAATTCTCCGGCCGCTTGATAAAGTCGAGCCAGATCCGAAAATCGGCAAGATCACAGCGGTCCTCGACGAATTTCTTATTGTGGAGGTCTTCCGTCACGATGGTATGCGCGAGCGCGTTGAGTATCGCAACATTGGTGCCCGGCATGAGCGCCAGGTGATACTGCGCCTCGACATGAGGCGTACGCACGAGGTCGATGCGCCGCGGATCGATCACGATAAGCTTCGCACCTTCGCGCAAGCGGTGCTTCATGCGCGATGCAAAGACCGGATGGGCGTCGGTCGGATTGGCGCCTATTACCAGGATGACGTCGGCTTCGTTTACGGAGTCGAAATCCTGCGTGCCGGCCGATGTGCCGAACGTTGTATTCAGACCGTAACCCGTCGGCGAATGACAGACGCGTGCGCAGGTATCGACATTGTTGTTGCCGAAGGCGGCGCGAATCATCTTCTGAACGAGGAAAGTTTCCTCATTCGTGCAGCGTGAGCTGGTGATGCCGCCGACCGAACCACGTCCATATTTCTGCTGGATGCGCTTGAACTCGGAAGCCGCGCGGTTGATCGCTTCTTCCCAGCTTACTTCACGCCAGGGATCGGTGATCTTCTCGCGGATCATCGGTTTGGTGATGCGCTCCTTGTGGGTGGCATAGCCCCAGGCAAAGCGCCCTTTGACGCAAGAATGGCCGTGATTGGCCTTACCGTCCTTATAGGGCGTCATACGTACGACGCGGTCGCCCTGCAGTTCGGCCTCGAACGAACAACCGACGCCGCAATAGGCGCAAGTTGTGATGACGGAGCGCTCCGGCGTGCCGTGCTGGATGACGGTCTTTTCCATCAGCGTCGCTGTCGGGCAGGCTTGCACGCAAGCGCCACACGAGACGCATTCCGAATCCAGGAAATCCTCGTTCATTCCGGCGGAGACGTGCGAAGCAAAACCGCGCTCATCGATGGTCAGCGCGAAGGTGCCCTGGACCTCTTCGCAGGCGCGCACACAGCGCGAGCAGACGATGCATTTGGACGGATCGAAGGTGAAATAGGGATTGGACTCATCCTTCGTCTGGCCCAGGTGATTTTCGCCGTCATAGCCGTAGCGCACTTCGCGTAAGCCTACCGCGCCCGCCATGTCCTGCAGCTCGCAATCGCCGTTCGCCGCGCAGGTCAGACAGTCCAGCGGATGATCGCTGATATAGAGTTCCATCACGCCGCGGCGGAGCTTGGCGAGCTTGTCGGTCTGGGTCGAAACCTTCATGCCGTTCTCGGCCGGTGTGGTGCAAGAGGCCGGCGTGCCTCTGCGTCCAGCAATCTCCACCAGGCAGAGGCGGCAAGAGCCGAACGGCTCCAGGCTGTCCGTGGCACAGAGTTTGGGCACCTGAATGCCAGCGAGCGAGGACGCCCGCATGATGGACGTGCCAGCGGGAACCGTGACGGAAATGCCATCGATTTCCAGCGTTACGGATTGGGCGGCAGCCTTCTCGGGCGTGCCCCGGTCGATGGGGCTGCGGTCGATGTCAGTATGAACGGTCATAACGGGCCTCTTACGCTTTAGCGTATTGTATCACTCGGCAGCCACGGCGTGCGTGGGTTTCCGGTCGAAATCTTCGGGAAAATGATCCATCGCGCTCATCACCGGCATGGGGGTGAGGCCGCCGAGAGCGCATAACGAGCCATCCCGCAAGGTTTCGCATAGATCGCGCACCAGATCGATGTTCTCCACCACTCGCTCGCCACGGATGATCTTATCGACGGTTTCCGCCCCGCGGGTCGAGCCGATGCGGCAGGGTGTACATTTGCCGCAGGATTCAATGGCGCAAAAATGGAAGGCAAAACGCGCCTGCTTCGCGAGGTCGATGGTATCGTCGAACACCACGATGCCGCCATGTCCGACCATGCCGCCCTTGGCTGCAAAGGCCTCATAGTCGAACGGCACATCGAACAGGCTTTCCGGCCAATAGGCACCTAACGGTCCACCTACCTGTACGGCGCGCACCGGGCGGCCGGAATAGGTTCCGCCACCATAATCATAGATAAGCTCGCGCAAGGTGAGTCCGAACGCGCGCTCGATCAATCCGCCATGCTTGATGTTACCGGCAAGCTGGATCGGCATCGTTCCGCGCGAACGGCCCATGCCGAAATCTTTGTAGTGGTTTGCCCCTTCGGCAAGGATCACCGGCACGGTCGCAAGCGAGATCAGATTGTTGACGACGGTCGGCTTGCCGAACAGGCCCTCGATCGCAGGCAGTGGGGGCTTGAAACGGATTTGGCCGCGCTTGCCCTCCAGGCTTTCCAGCAGCGAGGTTTCTTCGCCGCAAATATAGGCGCCGGCCCCGAGGCGGGCTTCCATGTCGAAGATGCGGTTGCTGCCGAGGACCATGACGCCAAGCAGATTCTTGTCGCGCGCGATTTCGATGGCGCGGATCATCTGGTGGAAAGCATGCGGATACTCGGAACGGATATAGACGTAACCCTTGGTCGCGCCCACTGCGAGGCCGGCAATCGCCATGCCTTCGATCAGCGCGAAGGGATCGCCTTCCATGATCATGCGGTCGGAATAGGTGCCGCTGTCCCCTTCATCCGCGTTACAGACGATGTATTTCTGGTCGGCCTCGCATCCCAGCACCGTCTTCCATTTGATGCCGGTCGGGAAGCCTGCGCCACCGCGGCCCCGCAAGCCCGAATCGGTGACTTCCTTAACGATGTCGGTGGGCGCCATATCCAGCGCACGGCGGAGACCCTTCAGCCCGCCATGATTTTCATAGTCTTCCAGTGATAAGGGATCGGTGATCCCGCAACGTGCGAAGGTCAGCCGCTGCTGATTTGCAAGATAAGGAATGGCCTCGACGAGGCCGAGCTTCAGTGGATGATCGCTTGAAGTGCCCGCAGTGAGGCCGGAATCCAGGATCGCCTTCACATCGGAGGCTCTCACCGGACCATAACCAATGCGCCCTTCGGGCGTTTCAATTTCGAGCAATGGTTCCAGCCAAAGCAATCCGCGCGATCCGTTGCGCACGAGTTTGGCGTCGAGCTTGCCCGAAACAATTTCGGCGCTTACCGCATGTGCTACCGCTTCGGCACCCATTGAGAGCGCGGCGGAATCGGATGGAACGTAGATGCGCGTGGTCATGAGTGCGTTCCCACCAGCGCAAGCACCTTGGCCTCATCGGCGCGTCCGCACAATTCGCCATCGACCATCACATTCGGCGACAGCGCGCAATTGCCCAGGCAGTAGACCTCTTCCAGAGTCACGCGGCGGTCAGGCGTCGTGTCATCAAACGAAATGCCAAGCGCGCGTTCTAGCCGTGCCGCCAAAGCCTCGCTTCCCATGCTCTGACAGGCCTCTGCGCGGCAGACTTTGACGACATGCCGGCCGGCCGGTTCGCGGCGAAAATCATGATAAAATCCCACCACGCCTTGAACTTCGGCGCGCGTAAGGTTGAGCACGTCGGCAATCAGAACGATGGCTTCGTCGCTGACATGCCCGAAATGTTCCGTGAAGGCATGGAGGATGGGCAGAAGTGGCCCCTCCAGCTGCTTTAAACTGACCGCAATTTCGCGGGCGGCTGTGGCGTCCCATGAAACAGGTCCGGAATGCGGTCTAACCGACAATAGATGCTCCTGAAATTGCACTGTATTCGCCTTCATATAAGGCCAAAGTTCAGGACATTTAATATGAACTCTAGAGCATGTATGATCCAGGTGCGAAAACGTTAAATGGATCGTTGAATAATAGGAGCGAATCGCCACGGGCGAGCGCCACCAGCGTCAAATTCGCCTCACGGGCAATTGACACAGCAAGCTCGGTCGGGGCCGAAATGGTGGCCAAAATGGGAATGCGTGCGAGTACGGATTTCTGCACCAGTTCATAGCTGCACCGGCTGGTCAAAAGGGAAAAACCCGATGCAGGATCAATGGCTTCGCGTGCCAGATGCCCAATGATTTTGTCGAAAGCATTGTGCCGCCCGACGTCCTCGCGCACCGCCAGGATCTCGCCATCCGTACGGCAGAAGGAGGCGGCATGAACCGCGCCGGTCTGCTGGTTCAGTGATTGGCGGGCTGGGAGCGCTGCCAGCGCCTCGAAAAGTACCTTCGATTCAAGCCTGGGCGCGGCAGTCAGTCGCGCCAGCTGAGGCAGTGCTTCCTCGATGGTTGTCAGACCGCATATGCCGCACCCCGACTGACCGGGAATGGCCCGGCGACGCTGGGCGAGGCGGGCTGAGTGCTCCTTTTCCAGCCGCACATCGATGCCGATCCCGCGCGAACCATAACGGATGTCGATCCGGGCGATTTCGTCGCCCCGCGCGATGATACGTTCGGACAGGGCAAACCCGACGGCGAAATCTTCGAGGTCCGCCGGGGTCAACATCATCACCGCGTAAGCGCTGCCGTCGAATTCGAGCGCAACCGGGACCTCATTCGCCAAAGTGCGGGTTCCGGGCTGGGAATCCTCAGGCGTGATGCGGACCGTGCGATGCTCCGCAGCGGTCTTGTATTCGTTCGGCGAAGGAAGGCCGCGTTCGGGCTCAGCCACATCGATTTTGCGGGCGGACATGGGGTGATTCTACCGGATCGGATGGCTCGCGCCAAACGGTATGGGGTAGTATTTTCCCATCTACGGTGAGGACTGCGGGGAACATCATGTCCAAATCAATCATGTTTGCCACAATCGCGGCGGCGTTCGTGGCTTGGCCGGTGATGGCCGCGCAAACCGCGATTCCCGATTTTTCCGGCATGTGGGGCCGCAACGCCTTCAATTTCGAGCCGCTTCCCCGTGGGCCCGCGCCCATCACCAATCTCAAGCGTCTTCCTAATGGTGCGGGCGATCCCAATCAGCTTGTTGGCGACTACAAGAATCCGCTTCTGAGGCCGGAGGCCGCCGAAGCCGTGCGCCAGAAAGGCGAGATTTCGAAGACAGGCGCCAATTATCCCGATCCCTCCAATCATTGTGCGCCCTATGCGCCGCCCTTCACCTTCGCCATGCAATTGGGGATGCAGGTCCTGCAGGCCAATGACCGCATCACCATGATCTACAATCAGGACGATCAGGTCCGCCATGTACGCCTGAACGCCATGCATCCGGCGCATGCGACGCCGTCGGCGATGGGGGATTCGGTCGGCCACTACGAAGGCGACACGCTGGTGATCGACACGGTGGGTATCGAGCAGGGAGAGATTCCCATCATCGACCGCTATGGCACGCCGCGCAGTGAGGCGCTGCACGTCATCGAGCGTTACCGGCTCGTTGACTACGAAACAGCCAAGGAAGCTGCCGAGCGGCACCAGAAAAAAGACGGGCCAGCCGGACTGGGCGGCAATGTCTCAGTCGATCCCGATTACAAGGGCAAGGGACTGCAACTCCAATTCACCGTGGATGATCCCAAGGTTTTCACGGCGCCCTGGTCGGCGAGGGTGACCTATCGGCGCACAAAAGGGGATTGGACCGAACAGATCTGCGCCGAGAATCCATTCGAATATTATTCCGGAAAAACTACGGCGATCCCCATGGCGGAAACGCCCGATTTCTGATCCGGCTGGAGCCACAATTGTTTCTGAAGCACGGGCCAATTCCACCGTCCGCGAAAAAATCTTCGTTGAAGGGCCAAGCTTTGTCGATTTAAGGAAACGCCGTTCGACGATATTGCGGCAGTCATTCGCGAGGGATGAATCATGACAAACACGAAAAAGCCGAAAGCGCCGAAAGCGCCGAAAGCGCCGAAAGCGCGAACCAAGAAACCCGCTCACAGGACCACGCCTGAGGGCGTGGTCGTTCTTGTCGCCACCCGTAAAGGAGCTTGGTTTTACCGCGGCGACAAAGGGCGGAAGTCCTGGCAGGCCGATGGACCCCATTTCCTCGGCCAGATCATCAATCATCTGGTGCTTGATCCGCGCGACCGCAAGACGGTGCTGGCCGCGGCCAGCACCGGGCACCTGGGTCCCACCATTTTCCGCTCCACCGATCTCGGGCGCAGCTGGCAGGAAGCCAAACGCCCACCTGCTTTTGCGAAGGCGCCCGACGGTGAAAAAGGAAGGAGCGTCAAGCACACATTCTGGCTCGCGCCCGCCCATGCGAACGAGCCCAACATTTGGTACGCCGGGACCTCGCCCCAAGGTCTTTTCCGCTCCGAGGACGGCGGCAACAATTGGGAGCCATTCGGCACGGTGAACGATGATCCGCAATACCGCGCGTGGATGGGTGCGGAGCAGGACGGCACACCGGACGGGCCCAAGATGCACTCGATTCTGGTGGACCCGCGCGATCCCGCGCATCTCTACATGGCCATGTCGGGTGGCGGCGTTCATGAATCGCATAATGGCGGACGAACCTTCGCGCCGCTCGTCAAAGGCCTCGAAGTGGTGGAAGGATTCGATGCGGCCAACATCACCTTCCATGATCCCCATTGCGTTCGGCTATGTCCGAGCGATCCGGATCGGCTGTATCAGCAGAATCATTGCGGCATCTACCGGCTCGACCGGCCGTCGGACGAATGGGTCCGCGTGGGCAGAAAGATGCCCAAACGGGTCGGCGATATCGGCTTTCCGATGGTGGTGCATCCGCGTGACGCCAACACTGTCTGGGTCTTTCCGATGGATGGCCGGAATGTTTGGCCGCGCACAAGTCCAGACGGAACGCCGTCCGTGTATGCCAGCCGCAATGGCGGCAAGACGTGGCAGCGGCTCGATTCCGGTCTGCCGCAAAGTCAGGCGTATTGGACGGTGAAGCGCCAAGCCATGACGGCGGATTCGGCCGATCCCGTGGGGCTTTATTTTGGAACGACCAGCGGCGATCTTTGGATGAGCCGCGATGAGGGCGAGAAATGGACGACCCTCGCGCGGCATCTCCCGGAGATCTATGCGGTGGAGGTAGCTGAGGTGTGAAAGTTCTGATCCCAACGCCGCTGCGCTCCTACACGGGCACGCGCGAGGTCGAGGCCGACGGTGGAACCATCGGCGCATTGCTTGCGGAACTCGACCGCCGCTACCCGGGTTTGCGCTTTCGCATGATCGACGAGCTGGACCGCGTGCGCCCCCATATGCGTGTCTTCGTCAATGGCGAGCAGACCTTCGATCTGACGCGCGCGCTTGTCCCGGCGGACTCGGTGCAGATCGTCCAAGCTCTCAGCGGCGGGTGAAGCTTTCGTCGTTGGCGAGCCGCGTTTCGGCGTGGGCGAGGTCATAGGGCGTATTGATGTTGAAAAACGGATCGATCGGATCGGATGCAAAGCCCACGCGCGCGTTGAGAAAGAGCGCGACGAAATCATCCATCTTGCGCAATCCCCGATCCACCAGAGCGCCTTGCGACGTAGCGGTGATGGTGGAACTCCACACCGCGAACACCGGATGATGGCGCGCACCGCTCGCGGCGATAGCGACGGGCACATTCTCGTGCTGTGCTCCATCGATCAGGCGGTCCACCAGATCGATGGGAAAGAATGGGCAGTCGCAGGAAAAACTCGCCAACCAGCGCGCTTGGGAGCGCTTCGCGCGCATCCATTCGAGCGCCGCCAGGATACCGGCCACGGGCCCGAGAAATCCCCCGACGGCATCGGGGATCACGGGAAGGCCGAACCCAGCAAAGCGTTCGGAATCGCCATTGGCGTTGATGAGCAATTCGCCGACCTGCGGCTTTGCGCGTGCAATCGTCCGTGCAATCAGCGTTTCGCCGCCGAGCGTCAGGAATGCCTTGTCCACACCGCCCATGCGCTGCGACCGGCCGCCCGCCAGAATCACACCAACGATGTCGTTCGTATCGCGCGTTGCTAGCGTCCCAAGTGAAAGGGGAAGGAAATCCTTTCTGGATTTCCTTCCCCTGGCAATGCTTGCGTTTGACGCTTTTAGAACAAACCGACGATCTTGCCGTCAGCATTGACGTCGATGGAATCCGCCGATGGAGTCTTGGGCAGACCCGGCATGGTCATGATTTCGCCGCAGATCGCCACCACGAATTCGGCGCCCGCGGAGAGCCGTACTTCGCGCACATTGATGGTATGGCCTTCGGGTGCGCCCTTGGAGTCGGGATTGGTCGAGAAGCTATATTGCGTTTTCGCCACGCAGATCGGCGCTTTGCCGTAGCCCATAGCCTCGAAGTTGGCGAGTTGGTCCCGGACCGATTTGTCGGCGGAGATGTCCTTGGCGCGGTAGATTTCGCGCGCGATGGTGCGGATTTTCTCGAGCAGCGGCATGTCGTCCGGATAGAGGAATTTCAGTTTGCTCTTGCCGCTATCGCAAATCTTCACAACGGCGCGCGCGACATCGGCAGCCCCTTCACCGCCCATCGCCCAATGGTCGGCCATGTAGCATTCAACGCCCAACTGCGCGCAGGCGGTTTTGACCAGCTCGATCTCGGCTGCCGAATCGGCGCTGAACCGATTGATCGAGATCACCGGCTCCAGACCGAATTTGCGCACGTTCTCAACATGGCGCTTCAAATTGGACATGCCGCTCTCGAGCGCGGTCAAATCCTCCTTCTTCAAATCTTCCTTCTTCACGCCGCCATGCATCTTCAGGGCGCGGATGGTCGCGACGAGGACGACGCAAGACGGTTCGATGCCTGCCTTGCGGCATTTGATGTCGAGGAATTTTTCGCCGCCGAGATCCGCGCCGAACCCTGCCTCCGTCACCACATAATCGGCGAGCTTCAAAGCCGTCGTCGTCGCCAGCACCGAATTGCAACCATGTGCGATGTTCGCGAACGGACCGCCATGGATGAAGGCCGGCGTGCCTTCCAGCGTCTGCACCAGATTGGGCGAAAGGGCATCCTTGAGCAGCGCCGTCATGGCGCCTTGCGCCTTCAGATCGCCGGCGCGCACGGGTTTGCGGTCGCGCGTATAGCCGACAATGATGTTGGAAAGCCGTTTCTTCAGATCGTCAAGATCGGAGGCGAGACAGAAAATCGCCATGACTTCCGAGGCTACGGTGATGTCGAACCCGTCTTCGCGCGGAAAACCATTGGCGACGCCGCCGAGCGAATTGATGATCTGGCGCAGCGCGCGGTCGTTCATGTCGAGCACACGGCGCCAGGCAATGCGGCGTTGATCGATATTGAGCGAATTGCCCCAATAGATATGATTATCCAGCAAAGCCGCAAGCAAATTATTCGCCGAAGTGATGGCATGAAAATCGCCGGTGAAATGCAGATTGATATCTTCCATCGGCACGACCTGGGCGTAGCCGCCGCCGGCAGCGCCACCCTTCATGCCGAAGGATGGGCCGAGTGACGGTTCGCGCAGGCACAACATGGCCTTTTTGCCGATGTGGTTCAGCGCGTCGGTCAGACCCACCGTAGTCGTGGTTTTGCCTTCGCCCGCGGGCGTCGGCGTGATTGCCGATACCAGGATCAGCTTCCCATTGGGTTTATTCTTCAGCGATTTGATGTAATCCATCGACACCTTGGCTTTGTAATGGCCATAGGGATCGAGGTTCTGCGGGTCGATGCCGAGCCGTTTTTTCGCGATCTCCATGATCGGTGTCATTTTCGCGGCTTGCGAAATCTCGATGTCGGATTTTGGGTTCTGATGTTGAGAAGCGGGCATGAAAAAATCCTTCGATTTGAAATGGTTCAGCCGAGGCGCGTGCCTTGGGCGAGATTGGTGGTCTTGGCGAAATCGGCGGCAGAGGCCTTGCCGCCATCGGCGGGTTTCACCCGCAACACTTTGATGCGGCCGTCGGCACAGACGACGGAGAAACCGTCGGCGGTGATTTCCACCACTTCGCCGAGCTTGCCGCCGATATCCTTGGGTGTCTTGGCGGGCTGCGGCTTGGCCTCGAAAATCTGCACCGTCTTGCCGTCGATCATGGTCCAGGCGCCAGGTGCCGGGCTGCAGCCACGAATCACTTGATCGATCTGTTTGCAGCATTTGCCCCAGTCGATTTTCGCATTGTCAGCGCGGCAAAGTCCTTCATAGGTTGCAAGGTTCTCGTCCTGTTTGATGCGTGGGGCCTTGCCCGCTTTCACGAGGTCGATGGACTCCATCATCGCTTCGACGCCCATCGGGAACAGCCGGTCGAAATAGACGGAACCCAGCGAATCCGTGTCGCTGATCGTCGTCTTTTTCTGCAGCAGGACGTCGCCGGTATCCAGGCCATTATCCGGCCAGAAGATCGACAATCCGGTTTCGGTCTCGCCATTGATGATCGGCCAGTTGATGGCCGAGGCGCCGCGTCCCTTGGGCAGCAGCGAAGGGTGATATTGAATCGAGCCATAGGTCGGAATGTTCAGGAATTCCTCCGGCACAAAAAGGGTGACGAACGCCATGACCTGAAGGTCGGGCGCCAGCAGCTTGAATTCTTCCCACACCTCTTCTTTGCGATAGGACGCCGGCTGTAGGACGGGGATGCCCGCCGCGACCGCCGCGTCTTTCAACGGATCGGCTTTGGCGCCGGGTTTCTCCGGCGCCACATAAACGGCAACAACGTTCTCACCGCGCGCAATAAGCGCGTCAAGAACCGCTTTGCCAAAGGCCTGCTGGCCATGAACGACGATACGCATATTTTTCTTCCCCTCGATTCCTAATCCCTTCCCAATTTGTCCCGCCTCAACGCGAGGGGGGCAGGGGTAGGGCTATGCCGCTTCGGCGCGTGACTTTTCCGGTGGCGTGATCGCGCCGGACGATTTGATCTCGGCGAGATCGGATTCCGTATAGCCGAGCATCTTGGTCAGGATCTCCACCGTGTGCTCGCCCAGAAGCGGAGAACGCTCCACCTCGCAAGGCGAATCCGAGAGCTTGATCGGATTTCCGACGGTCAAATATTTGCCCCGGACCGGATGATCGACTTCCACCACCGTACCCGTCGCACGAAGCGATTGCTCCTCGGCGATTTCCTTCATGGACAGGATCGGACCCACCGGAATGTCATGCTCGTTGCAGATATCCATCACCTCGAACTTCGTCTTGGTCATGGTCCATTCTTCGATGATGCCGAAGATCGCTTTCAGGCGCGGCAGGCGTGCCGGCGGCGTGGCATAATCCGGATCGGTCTTCCATTCGGGCTTGCCGATCAGATCGCAGATTTCACTCCATACCGGCGCCTGGGTGATGAAATAAATATAGGCGTCGGGGTCGGTCTCCCAACCTTTGCATTTGAGGAGCCAGGCCGGCTGGCCACCGCCCGAATCATTGCCGGCGCGTGGAACCGCGTTGCCGAACGGGATGCCTTCGCCATATTGGCTGTATTCGGTGAGCGGCCCGTGCTTCAGGCGCTGCTGATCGCGCAGTTTCACGCGTGCGAGATTCAGCACGCCGTCCTGCATGGCGCACAATACCCGCTGTCCGCGCCCGGTGCGGTTCCTCTGATAGAGCGCCGAAACGATACCGAGCGCGAGATGCAGTCCGGTTCCCGAATCTCCGATCTGCGCGCCGGTGACGAGCGGCGGGCCCTCGCGGAAGCCCGTGGTCGATGCCGCGCCGCCGGCGCATTGCGCGATGTTCTCGTAGACCTTGCACTCCTCATAAGGGCCGGGGCCGAAGCCCTTGACCGAGGCCATGATGATGCGGGGATTAAGCTGATGCACGCGCTCCCAGGTCAGCCCCATGCGGTCGAGCGCGCCCGGCGCGAAATTCTCCACCAGCACGTCGCAGGTCTTCACCAGACGTTCGAGGATCTCTATGCCCTTGGGATTTTTCGAATCGATGGTGATCGAACGCTTATTGGCGTTGAGCATCGTGAAATAAAGCGAATCCGCGCCTTTCACGTCACGCAATTGGGTGCGCGTGATGTCGCCGACGCCGGGGCGTTCGATCTTGATGCAGTCCGCGCCCATATAAGCGAGAAGCTGGGTGCAGGTCGGTCCCGATTGCACATGGGTGAAATCGAGAATGCGCACGCCGTCGAGGGCCTTGCCATCCTGGCCCCAGGGTTTTGTGGACGGAGCCGGATAGCCGTTGCCATTTGCCATGGTGGCTTTGCGTTTCGGCGCCGGCTTCTTGGCGGCCGCTTTGCGGGCGACGCGCAGTTTGTTGACGACCAGCTTTTTCGGCGCCTGCTTCTTTGCTGCTTTCGCTGTCACTTTCTTCGCAGATTTTTTGGGAGCCGGTTTCTTCACCGCCGCCTTGGCCTTTTTGGCTTTTGCTTTCGCCATGTCTGGGTTCCTCCAATCGAATGTGCTTGTGGGAGAATTATTTCTTCTTCAACGCGCTTTGCGGGTTCAGATTGCCGATTCGGCCGCTCTCGCTGCCGGCGGCCGGGTCGAGCACCGCGTTGATGAGCGTCGGTTTGCCGGAATCCATCGCCGCGTTTACGGCGCGCTTCAGCTCGTCCGGTGAGGTCGCATTGACGCCAACGCCACCGAAGGCCTCGATCATCTTGTCGTAACGCGAACCTTTGACGAACATTGTCGGCGCGGGGTCCGAACTGACTTTGTTGACGTCGGTACCGCGGTAAATGCCGTCATTGTTGAAGATGACAATACAGACCGGCAAATTGTAACGGCAGATCGTCTCGACCTCCATGCCAGAGAAACCGAACGCCGAGTCACCTTCAATTGCCAGCACGGGTTTGCCGGTTTCGATCGCCGCGGCGATCGAATAGCCCATGCCGATGCCCATGATGCCCCAGGTGCCGACGTCGATACGCTTGCGCGGCTGATAAACGTCGATGATGCCACGCGCGAGATCGAGCGTGTTGGCCCCTTCGTTGACGAGGATGGCGTCCGGCCGCTCCTTGACGATGGTCCGTAGCACGCCGAGCGCGCCGTGATAGTCCATCGGCACGTTGTTGTTCATCAGGCGCGGGGCCATCTTGGCGACGTTCTCGTCGCGTTTCGTGGTCACCGCCTTCATCCAGTCGGCTGACGCTGCGGGCCACGAACCCATCGCCGTGAGCATCGCGTTGACGCAGGAGCCGATATCGCCGACCACAGGCGCGACGATCTCGACGTTGGAGTCCATCTCCTTCGGCTCAATGTCGATCTGGATGAACTTCTTCGGTTCGGTGCCCCAGGTCTTGCCCTTGCCGTGCGACAGCAGCCAGTTGAGGCGGGCGCCGATCAGCATGACGACGTCGGATTGCGCCAGCACGGTCGAGCGCGCAGCACCTGCGCATTGCGGATGCGTGTCGGGCAGCAGGCCCTTGCCCATGCTCATCGGCAG
>DASYEG010000184.1:0-4434 GCA_036499145.1 Micropepsaceae bacterium
AGATGAGATCGAATCCGCAGCCCGTTCCGCTGCCGCGCATGAATTCATCGCTGCCCTTCCCATGGGTTATGACACGCGCACCGGCGAGGGGGGCTTGCGGCTTTCCGGCGGTCAGCGTCAGCGTATCGCGATCGCGCGCGCCATGCTGCGCGACGCGCCGATCCTTTTGCTCGATGAAGCGACGTCCGCACTGGATGCCGAAAACGAGCGCCTTGTTCAGGACGCGCTGCGCCGCCTGATGAAAGGGCGTACCACCATTCTCATCGCCCACCGCCTCAGCACCGTGCTCGATGCCGACGCGATCTATGTGCTGGACCGTGGCAAAGTCGCCGAACACGGCACGCATGGCGAATTGATGGCGCGCGGCGGACTCTATGCCAAGCTCTACAAACACGAGACCCAGGAGAACGAGGCTGCGCCCGCAACACATCTCGGTTGAGGGCGCTGGGCGAGGCGGCGGGGTGGCGCTCGCGCTCTATCGCGGCGTCATGGGCGGGCTTTCGCCCGCCGTGCTGCGTGCCCGCGTCAAACACGGCAAGGAAGATGGCGCGCGGCTTGCCGAACGAAAGGGCATCGCATCGCGCGCGCGCCCCGACGGCACTCTCATCTGGATTCATGGCGCGAGCGTTGGAGAATCGCTCTCCGTGCTGCCTTTGGTCAGCGCACTTCTGGAAAGGCCGAACCGGCATGTGCTGGTCACCACCGGCACGGTGACCTCCGCGAAATTGATGGAGGAACGCCTGCCGATGGGTGCGTTCCATCAATATGTGCCGATCGATTCGCTCCAAAGCGTGCGCCGTTTTCTCGCCCATTGGCAGCCTGATGGCGCGCTGTTCGTGGAATCCGAATTGTGGCCCAATCTGATTCTAGAGACGCGACGGCGCTCCATCCCCATGGCGCTGGTCAATGCGCGGCTGTCGGCACAATCCTTTCGCGGCTGGCACTACGCCCCGCGTTTGGCTCGCCGCATCCTGTCGTGCTTCGATGCCTGTCTGGCGCAGGACGACGCAATCGCGAAGCGACTCATCGCGCTCGGCGCGGGCGATGTGCGCATATCCGGAAGCCTCAAAGCCGATGCCCCGCCTTTGCCGGTGGATGAAAAAGCGCTTGACGATTTTCGCGCAAGCACGGGGACGCGCCCGATCTTCCTGGCGGCAAGTATCCATCCCGGCGAGGTGGACGCGATTTTGCAGGCCGCGCGCAACCTGCTCGGGCCACATCCGGGCGCGTTGACGGTGATCGTGCCGCGGCACCCCCAGCGTGGAGCGGACATCGCGGCCGAGGCGGCTCTGCGCGGATTTTCGGTGCGGCGCCGCGCAGCCGGTATGCTTCCCTCGCCAGAGACGCAGATTTACATCGCGGATACGCTCGGGGAGCTTGGCCTGTTCTATCGCGCCACGCCGTTTGCGTTCATCGGCGGAAGCCTGGTGCCGCATGGCGGCCAGAACCCGCTGGAACCCGCAAGGCTGGAGACTGCCATTCTCGCGGGGCCACAGACTCAAAACTTCGAGGAAATCTTCCGCGTGCTGTTGCATGCGCAAGGCGAAGGACGCGTGCATTCGCCGGAGGAATTAGGCTTGCTCGCCGCCAGGCTGATCGCCGATCCCAGCGTAGCGGCGCGGCTGGGCGCCAACGCCAGAGCCGCAGCCGAAACATTGGGCGGCGCGCTCGCAGCCACCATCACGCTTACCGAATCCATGCTCCGATCCCATGCGCGCGCCTGAGTTCTGGAAAACGAACGGCGTTGCGGCAACGTTGCTGTCACCATTGGGCGTGCTTTACGGCTGGTCGGTGCGGGCGCGCAAAGCCCGGAGCCACCCGTTCCGGCCCAAGGCGCGCGTCGTTTGCGTCGGCAATCTGACGGCCGGGGGATCGGGCAAGACACCCACGGCCATCGCGCTTGCACACGCTCTCGCAGCGCGCGGGCGAAAGATCGTCTTCCTTTCGCGCGGATATGGCGGAAGCTTGCGCGGCCCGGTGCTGATCGATCACGCCCATCATTCCCCGGCGCAAACCGGCGATGAACCTTTGCTGCTTGCGGTCCATGGCGCCACCATCGTCGCGCGCGACCGTGAGCAGGGTGCGCGTTTTTCCGAGCGCCTGGACGCCGACATCATCGTGATGGATGACGGTCATCAGAATTTCCAGATCGCGAAGGATGTGTCGCTCATTGTGGTGGATGCGCAAGCCGGTTTCGGCAACGGCAAGCTGATTCCGGCCGGCCCTCTGCGCGAACCGGTCGCGCCCGGTCTCGCTCGCGCCGATGGCGTCGTGCTGATGGGCGATGGCAGGCCCCCACTTGGCTCCTTCGCCGGACCAATCTTGCGCGCGCGCCTGGTGCCCACCGCGCCGGACGCTCTTAAGGGACGCAGCGTCTTTGCCTTCGCGGGGATCGGCCGTCCGGAGAAATTCTTTGCGATGCTGCGCGCGCTTGGTGCGAATGTCCTGGCGGCGCAGCCTTTTCCCGACCATCATCGCTTCACCGTTTTCGAACTCTCCGCGCTTAAAGAATCGGCGCAAAAAACTGGCGCGCTCCTCGTCACCACCGAAAAGGATTACGTCCGGCTGGATCCGATGGCGCGGCACGATATCGTGCCGGTCCCCGTTCATGCGGCGTTCAACGACATTAGCGCATTGGGAGCGCTGCTTGACAGAATTATCGGCGCGGGGAATCTCGGCAGGCCATGAGTGAAGCCACCGCACCCAAGACCGCCCTTCCGGATGCGTCCGCGCGCTCCTTTGGGCGCAACCTGCGCTATTTGCTGGAAGCAGCCGGATTCTTCCTGATCGTCGGTTTCTTCCGCGTTTTCGATATCGACCGGGCCTCGGCCATCGGCGGCTGGATCGGGCGCAATCTCGTGGGGCGCACCTATCTGTCGCGACGCCCGTTGCGCAATTTGCGCACCGCTTTTCCCGACAAAAGCGAGACGGAAATCCGCGCGATCCTGAACGCCATGTGGGACAATCTCGGCCGCGTCATGGGAGAATATCCCCATCTCGACAGGCTGCATTGGGCGGGCGCGGCTCCGCGCATCACCATGAGCGGCGAAGAATATCTCAACGAAGCCAAGGCCCACAGCAAAGGCGTGATGCTTGTCTCCGGCCATCTCGCCAATTGGGAGATCATGCCGTTCGTCGGGCGCGAATATGGCTTCACCGGCGGCACCGTCGTGCGGCCTCCGAACAACCCCTATGTCAGCCGCTGGATGGAAAGGGTGCGGGCCCGCAACGGCATGCAGGAGCAAATTCCCAAGGGTCCGCAAGGCGTGCGGCGGACCTTCTCGCTATTGCGCCGGGGCGATGCCATCTGCTTGCTGGTCGATCAGCGCACGAGCGAGGGTATCAAGGTGCCGTTCTTCGGGCGCGACGCGTTCACGACGCCTGCACCCGCCGCGCTCGCGCTCAAGCTCGGCGCGGTCATCGTTCCGGTGTCGAATGTGCGCACGCGGGGGGCGCACTTCCATATGCGCGCCTATCCGATCATCGAGCCGCCAAATACGGGCGATCCCGACCGCGATCTGGTGGAGCTGACATCCCGGATCACACGCTTCATCGAGGATCGCGTACGGGAAAATCCCGGCCAATGGCTGTGGATTCACAAGCGTTGGGTGAAGGACGATGCACCGCTCGGCAAACGCGCGCACGCCCTCTCCCAGGACGGCCGGTAAACTCTATCGCGGAGTGAAGCCCTTTTCCTGCGCCCGCTTGAGGGCCGCCGAAGGGCCCGCATAGGCCTCCTGGAGGTCGACGCTCCAATAGCGCAGGGCTTCGAGCGGTATCTTGGTGCCGGTGACGGCGCAGACGACAAAATTGCCAGGCGTCACCACCCGGAATTCACCGTCCAGATATTGCAGAAGGGCGGGGCGGCCGCCGATATCGCGTTCGAACTGGTTCATGGTTTTCAGACTGTAGCGCGCCGGGCGGCTAAAAACCAACGCCTATCAGAACAGATCGCCCTGCCCCTTTGCGCGCCTAGGCCCTTTCGGAAGCTCTGGCCCTTTGGGGTTGCGCGACGGCCGCGCTTCCGCTTTGGCTTCCGTTTTAAGGGACGCCCCCGTTTTGGCTTCCCCATCGGCGAAAATGAGCGTCAGCCCCTCGCCGGGCGTGATCATGGAGGCCCGCCGCTTCAAGTGACCGTCGGAACCGCGCACGAGGGCAAAACCGCGTGCCAGGATCGCGCGATAGCTGAGGCTGTCGAGCAGCCGGGCACACGAGTCCAGGCTCCCGCCGGCGGCACGCAGCCCTTGGCGGAAGCCCCGGATCAGCCGCGCGTGATCATCGGCCACGCAGTCGCGGCCGCGCTCGATTTCGGCAGTTATGATGCGCGGACGCAGCAGCGCGGAGACCCGCGCGAATTGCCCCCGGTGACGTTGCAGATTCTGGAACAGCGCGGCGCTGAGGCGCCCCGCGCTCGAATCGAAACGCTGACGCGGC
>DASYEG010000185.1:0-21117 GCA_036499145.1 Micropepsaceae bacterium
GCGCGGTTGCGGTCACCGAGGGTCTGGCCAAAAAGATTCCGGCTGCGCGCTTCGAAATCATCGACGCCGGCCATTTCATGCCGACCACTTCACCCGGCGCGTTGCTCGCGTTGCTCCAGGATTTCTGGAAAAGCGCCTAACGATGAAACACCAAGGACACGAAGGAGACACCAAGAGCACGATGTCTTTGTGACCTTTGTTTCCTTGCCTTTGTGTCTCTCTTGGAACGGTGAACATGAAAATCAAAGCCAACGGAATTTCGTTCAATTGCCAGGTCGATGGACGCGAAGGCGCGCCCTGGGTGGTGTTCTCCAATTCGCTGATGACGAATTTGTCGATGTGGGACGAACAGGCCGCCGCGTTGAGCGGTGATTTTCGCGTTCTGCGCTACGACCAGCGCGGCCATGGCGGCAGCGATGCCCCCCCGGGCGCGTATAGCTTCGACGTACTGACCGCCGATGCGGTGGCGCTGTTCAATGCGTTCGGTATCGCAAAGGCCCATTTCGTCGGGCTTTCCATGGGCGGCATGACGGCGGTGGCCCTCGCCGGGCAACACCCTCATCGTGTGGAGCGATTGGTCCCCTGCGATTGCGGACCGGCCTCCACGCCGCAATCCGCCCAGCAATGGGCCGAGCGTATCGCGCTGGCGCAGGAAAAAGGCATGGAAGCCTTGGTTGAACCGACCGTCGGCCGCTGGTTCGCAGCAGAGTTTTTGAACAGCGACAAAGCCGCCGTCGATAAAGTGCGCGCCATGGTCCGCACCACGCCGCTGAACGGCTTTGCGGGCTGCGCGCAAGCCCTTTCCAATTTCGATCTGCGCCCGAATCTCGCGGGCATCAAGCACCCGACCCTGTTCCTCTGCGGGGCGAAGGATGCCGCGCTCGGCGGAACGAAGGCTCTGAACGCCGGCGTCGCGGGTTCGAAGCTGATGGAAATTCCCGATGCGGGTCACATCTCGAACATCGAAAATCCCACGATGTTCACGCGCGCGCTGCGCGAATTCCTAAGCGCGCCCTAATGTTGCAGGCCTGTGCCAAAAGCAAACGCGGCTGCGTGTAGCAGCCGCGTTGTCACGATCCATAATCAGCGGTGGTGACCGCCGCCGTGAGGACCAGATCCGCCGCCGCGAGGACCGGCACCCCCGCGCGCGTGACCGGCGAAGCCGCCACGGCCAAGCCCGCCATGGCTTACGAACCGGCCCCTGTCATATCCACGATGGTTGGCGTACCCGCCGCGATAGCCGTAGCCGCCCCAATAACCACCCACAAAGGCGGGCCCCGCATATGCAGGCCCATAATACGGGGCATATCCGCAATCATATGCGTCGTAATAATCATAGCAGGATGGGCCGTAGCCATAACCATAGTAAGGCGCACCGTAATATGCCGGTCCCGCGGGCACACCGATACCTATGCCGAAATTGACACCGCGTGCTTCTGCTGGCGCCGCCGCAGCAATGGCGATGCCGCAAGCCATGGCCGCACCAATAGCGAATTTCGTGACCTTGTTCATGTCCGGCTCCGAAGTCTCTGGCGCGCGTTCAACGCGCTCTGTTTCGCCCTCTATATAGGATGCCGACCTGAACCTGAGCTTCGAGGCTCATTCATGCTGCGTTCATCGCGTGCAAAACGACTGCAATTCCTGGGTTTTCTGATACGCGAACGAATCGGAATTTCCGATTACAAGTTCGTGAGCCCCGAAGCTCCCTGGCGGCTTAACGCGGGATATATTTGAAATAGGGTTCGGCTTCTTTCAGCACCCGCGCGTAAGAGGGCCGCGCCTTCAGCCGTTCCAGGTAGGCGGCCAGATTTTTGTGCGCTCCGAACGGGACCGCCATGCTGCCATAGAACAGCGCCGGTGCGGCGGCGCAATCGGCCATGCTGAAATCATCACCCATCGCCCATTGCTTTCCGGCAATACCGGCATCGATGAGACGATAGGCTGTCAGTATCTGCTGTGTCGCTTCTTGAACACCGAAGCTGTCATTTTGTCCGGACGGCCGCAGTCGGTCGGTAATGATTTTCTGCATCGGCATATGCACATGAAGGTCATAGAACCGATCTTCCAGCCGCGTGCGCCACGCCGCCTCGGCCTCTTGCGGCACGAGGCGCGCGCCTTTCGGATAGTGCGTATCCACATATTCGATGATGACGCTCGATTCCGGAATCGTCAGCCCCTTCGCCTCATCCCGCAGCACCGGGAATTTGCCGATGGGCCAGATCTTCTTGAACGCAGCGGACGATTCCTCACTGGAGAGATCCACCAGGACGGGCTCGAACGGCACACCGTTCTCATAAAGCGCGATGAGGACCTTGTGACAGAAGGAGGAAAGCGGGTGGTAGTAGAGCTTCAGCGACACGGGGGATCTCTCCTTTCGTCAGTTCTTGCTGGCGCAATTGAACATCCAATGGATGCCGAAACGATCGGTCAGACTGCCAAAAAATCCGCCCCAGAACATCTCCGCCAATGGCATCTCTATTTTACCGCCGGCTGAAAGCGCGTTGAACAGACGCGTCGTCTCGGCGCGATTGTCGGGCTCCAGATTGATGAACATGTTGTTGCCCTGCACCAGTTTGAAACCCATGGACTCCGGAGCATCGGTGCCCATGAGGACATGCCCGCCAAGGATGGGCAGTTCCACATGCATCACCAGATCCTTGTCGGCTTCGGCGAGCGGATGGCCGGGATTCGGTGGAATATCGCGAAAGCGCGCAATGGGCATGGTGAATTCGCTGCCGAATATTTTCTTGTAGAACAGGAACGCTTCTTCGGTCGAACGCGGAAAATTGAGATAGGTGCTTACACGAGCCATGTCGCATCCCTTCGGTTTGGATCATTCACATTGATGAGGGCTGGCCTCACATTTTGGCCAGATATTCTCCGAGCTTGCCCAGCGTCTGATTCATGCCCTCGGTGGCGCCGAATTTCTCGACCACGAAATCGCGTTCCGCTTTGGTGCGGAAGACCGAACGCATGGTGAGCGTGGTCTTGCCGTCCTGTTCAGCAAACGTGACGGTCACGTGGAATTGATCGGGATCGCTCTCGTCGCCATGCACATAAACCAGCCGCTCGGGCTTCACCACCTCCAGGAACTGGATCTTGTTCGGATAGTCGGTGCCGTCGGGGCCGTGCATGATGAATCGCCACACCCCGCCCGGCTTCACATTCATCTCGGAGATGGAGTTGGTGAACCCGTTGGGACCCCACCATTGCGCGACGTGTCGCGGATCGGTCCAGGCCTGCCAGACGAGCGTGCGCGGCACATTGTAGATGCGGGTCGCCCCGATTTCGCGATCTGCCGTGCCGGTGCTGTCGTCATTTTTTACGGTCATGCTTTTTCCCCTCTACTGGCGGTTTGGCGGCTTGCAGCTTGATGAGGTAATCGCCCAGCCGGTCGAGACGCGCATCCCACATCCGGCGATAGTCTCCGAGCCAGTCGTCGACGTCCTTGAGCGCAGCCGGTTCGATCCGGCAGGGACGCCATTGCGCCTCTCTGGAGCGCGCGATGAGGCCGGCGCGCTCCAGCACCTTGAGGTGCTTGGAGACTGCCGGAAGGCTCATGTCGAAAGGCTCGGCCAGCTCCGTGACTGAGGTCTCGCCGAGTGCGAGGCGCGCGAGGATGGCCCGGCGCGTGGGATCGGCAAGAGCCGCGAATGTGGTGCTGAGGCGGTCCGGCGCCATGGCTTTATTGCCCATTCAGTTAAATAACCGATTGGTTTAATACGTCATGGAGAGCCGATTGTCAACCGCGCCCCCGGCCTCATCATTAACCCAATGCTTTCATTGGAAATTTCCGCTCTAGAAGGGCGCATTGCAAAGCCCGCCGTCCGCGCGATAGGTTGCGCCAACCATATTTCGAGCATTGTGAGGAGAGTGCCATGTCCGTCGTTGCCAAGGAAAATCCGGGCCGCGCCAGCGCCGCCGAACGGGTGGAAGAGATGAACACCGAGACCGCCAAGCTGCACGCCTGGATCCGCACCCAGGCCAATGCGCCGGCACAGCGCCCCTGGTTCACCGATATGGGCGAGACCGGAGGCACGCTTGCCAAGGGCCGTGTCGCCGCCAATCAGATGAAGATGCTGGCCCATCGCTGGCGCTGGCGCGAAATCTATCCCTATTTGCGGAAAATCTCGGAGATCGCGACCGAGGCCAAAGGCGAGCTTCTGGAGCGTACCGACCGCCAGGGTATCCTGCTCACCAATCCCGGTCTCGGCGGGCGTTTGCAGATCACCAATACCATCCGCTGCGCCGTCGCGATCTATAATCATGGCGACATCGCGCCGGCCCATGTGCACAGCCCCAATGCGAGCCGCACCATTCTCTCCGACAAGGGCGGCTATACCAATGTCGAGGGCGAGCGCTGCGAATGCCGCCGGGGCGACATCGTCTTCACGCCCAATGGCACCTGGCACGATCACGGCAATGACGATCCCGATCCGATGATCTGGATCGACATGCTCGATTGGCCGCTGATGGAATATCTCGATTCCGTCTGGGTGGATCAGGATTACATCGCCGCGACCCAGAGCAATACCAAATCGCAGGCCACCAAATATGCCGACGGCCATTCGACCCGCATGTACGGCCATGGCGGGCTGAAGCCGGTGTTCGCGTCCAATCAGCGCGGCTGGGGGCAGAAGTCGACTCCGAACTTCCATTACAAGGGCGTGGACGTGATGGACGCGCTGACCGGCCTCCGCGGCGAGGAGGGCGACCCGTTCGAAGGCATCAAGATGCAATTCGTCAATCCGGTGACCGGCGGTCCGGTCTTTGCCTCGCTCGATTATTGCGCGCAATTGCTGCGCCCCGGCGAAGAACTGGCGTTGAAGCGCGAGACCTCGTCCACCTTCATCGTGGTGATGGAGGGTGAGGGCTTCTCCGAGATCGGCGGCCAGCGCTTCGATTGGGAGAAGAACGATATCCTGGCGGTGCCGAATTTCCTGTGGCGGCGCCATGTCAACACCGGCAAGAACGACGCCGTGCTCTATACGGTATCGGATGCGGCGTTGATGCGCGCGCTCGGTCAATATCGCGCGCAAGGCAAAACCGCCGACGGCTCCGTGACGCAGATCGAGCGGTGACGCGTGTCCCTTCCCTTTGAGGGGAAGGGGAGAAGCTGACGGAGGTGCCTACGGTTCGTCCACGATGCGGTTGCGCAGCGTGCCGATGCCGGAAATTTCCACCTCCAGCACATCGCCCGCCTTCATCCACACCGGCGGGTTGCGCCGCGCGCCGATTCCTTCGGGCGTGCCGGTGGCGATGATGTCGCCTGGCGAAAGCGCGGTGAACGCCGAGCAATAGGCGATCAGCGCCGGCACATCGTGCATCAGCATGTCGGTGCCGGAATGCTGCATGACCTGCCCGTTCAGCCGCGTCGTCAGCGTGAGCTTGGAGGGATCGGGAATTTCGTCCGCCGTCACCATCCACGGACCCAAAGGCGAAGTCATCGGAAAATTCTTCCCCGTGATCAACGAAGTCTTGATGAAATCGCGCACCGACCCGTCGCAGAAGCAGGTGTAGCCGGCGACATAAGAGAGCGCGTCCGCGGCCGGTATCGCGCGGCCGCCCTTGCCCATCACCACCACAAGCTCGCCTTCGAAATCGAGCTGCGTGGAGGCTTTGGGCCGCCACATCTCGCCCTCATGGCCTAGCAGGCAATCGGTGAATTTGGTGAAGATGTTGGGCTTCTCCGCGACCGCATGGCCATGTTCTGCAGCGTGGCTGCGATAATTGATGCCGACACAGAGGATCTTCCCCGGATTGGCGATGGTGGGCAGGTATTTCAGGCCATCGAGTTCCATGTCGGGCTCGGCACCTTTGGCAAGATGCAGCAGCTCGTCCAGCAAGCCGTCCTCGGCAAGCGCGTCCTTCAAACCGATGTTGCGCTCTCCCATGCGGTCCGAAAGCGTAACGATGCCGCCTTCGGTAACTTGACCGAAGGCGGGTTTTCCGCCCGCGATATAGCTAGCGAGCTTCATTTCTTCCTGCCCTTCGCGGTGCGCGTTTTCTTCGCCGGCTTCTTGGCGGCGGCTTTCTTCGCGGGTTTCTTGGCCAGTTTTGCGCCCTTCTTCGACACGGCAACGCCCGCATCGGGGCGCGTGACCATGTCGCCGACGCCCGCCTTGGTCGCCCAATAATGCCAGGCCCGCCAGGTCTCGACCGAATAGGGGCTATAGCCGCGATTGCGCGCGTCGATCTCGCCCTGACGCAGATATTTGACGTAGCCGCCCAGCGCCTTGGCCTTTTGCAGCGCGCGCGCGTTGCGCGGCAGGTACACCGACATGCGCACCACTTCGATCAGCGAACGCGAGGCGGCCGCGAAACCATGACCGCGCATCAGCGCGACATTGTTGTTGGCGAGGCATTTCGCGAGGTCCTGGCCCTGCTCCACATTGGCGACCAGCAGATTCGTGTCGCCGAATTTGTCGGCGATGTCCCAGATCGGAACCGTTGAGCCGATGAAGCTTCCCGAATGGATCACCGGCTTCAGCGGCGTGCCATTGGTGAGACCGAAGGGCAGCACATCCTCGGCATGGGCGTGCACCACCGCCATCACATCGGGGCGCGCTTCCAAGATGCCGCCATGGATGAAGCGTTCGAGATAGGGCGACGGACCACCCTTTTTCACCGGCTCGCCGTTCAGGGTGAATTCCATGATGTCGTCGGCGGTGATGAATTCGGGCGCCAGCGAGCGGGCGAGAAAAAACCGCGTCGGATCGTCGGGGTGGCGCAGGCTGACATGGCCATAGGCGTCCACCACGTCCTCATTGGCAAGGATGCGGTTGGCAATGACAAGATCGTTGATGAGATTTTTCAAATTCGATTTCGGCATCGATGCCTCCGATTGCGCGTTTGCGAAAATTTCTAGAACCAGGAATCGACTTCGCCGTAATTGCGGACGAACAGATCGTCCACTTTCGGCGCATCGGCGATCAGGTGCTGATCGGCGAGATAGGTGACGAGCGCTTCCAGCGTCGGGCGATTCTTCTCCACGCCATAGGGCCAGGGATCGCCGCCGAAGACATCGTGGATTTCGTCGATGTCGCGCATCAGCCAGGGCGTCATGTAGCGCAGCGCGCGTAGATTATACATTTTCTTGAGCGCGATGCGCTTGGAGCGTTCGAACGCGTTGTAGAGACTGGTCGCCACGAACGGATAGCGCTCATAGATGTCGCGCCGAATCGCCACAAGATGCATGATCGGATAGATGCGCGTGCGCTTGTAATAATCCTTTTCCTGCTCGACATAATCGGGGAACAGGCGGCCGATATCGGGATGGGTGCGCACCGATTCCGGCAGGCTGGTGCCGAGCGTCGCATCGACATAGCCTTCCATGATCAAATCGTTCAAAGCGCGGCCCTTCGGCGCTTGCTCGATTGCAATGGGCTTCAACAGCGGCAGCACGTGAGGATCACCATGGCTGCCGGAATGATTCACCGCCCCCTGCACCCAATGGATCTTCTCGCAGTCGACGCCATACTCATGCTGCAGCAAACCGCGAATGAAGATCGCCGCCGTCATGGTGTAGAGCGGCACACCGACGCGTTTGCCCTCGAGGTCCTTGGGCGTCTTGATGCCGGACTTCTTGTTGATCGCGATAAACCCGTGGCGAAAGCAGCGTGACGGAAACACCGGCAACGCCACGAACGGGCATTGCTTGTTGGCGAAGCGCTGAACGAATTCGGAACTGGAATATTCCGCGACGTCGAATTCCTGGCCCCCCGACATGCGGTCGAAGATCGGACGCGGCTCGTCGATAGCGATGAAGTTGAGATCAATGCCGTCGGGCTTCACTTCGCCCGTATAAAGCGGCTCCATGCGGTCATAGAGCGCACAGGCGAAACTCAATTGCAGATTTCCCACGATCCCCTACCCTGCTTATCGTCTCATGCTTCGACAAGCTCAGCATGAAGAATAGATTTTATCCTCACCCTGAGCTTGTCGAAGGGTGAGGCGAACGTCTAAATCTCGTCGACGACCGAATTGCGCAGCACCCCGATCTCCGGCACTTCGACCTCCACGACATCGCCCGGCTTCAGCCAGGCGGGCGGGGTCTGATGACCGCCCGCGCCCACCGGCGTGCCCGTGAAAATCAGATCGCCGGGCTTCAGCGTCGCGAATTGGGTGATGTAGTTTATCAGCCAGGCAAAACCCCAGGTCAGACGCTCCGTGTTGTCGTCCTGGCGCAGTTCGCCATTGATGCGCGTCATCAGATGCAACGGCTTTCCCGGATCGACTTCATCGGCCGGCACGATCCACGGACCCAAACTTCCCGACGCATCGAAATTCTTGCCTTGCGTCACGTTCAGCGTGCCGTGACGCAGCCAGTCGCGCAGCGTGCCCTCATTGCCGAGCGTCAGGCCATAGATCATCGAAAGCGCATGCTCTTTAGGAACCTGGCGGCCTTCGCGTCCGATCACCAGCACGATCTCGCCCTCGTAATCGAATTTCTCCGACACTTTGGGCCGCACGAGATTCTGTCCGTGGCCGACAAGAGAGTCCGGGAACCGCACGAACAGATTGGGATATTTCGGCTTCTCGCGACCGTCCTTATATTCGCCCGCGCGTTCGGGATAGTTGATGCCGACGCAGACGATCTTCTCCGGCGCCAAAAGCGGACGCAGGAATTGCACCTCCGAAAGCGGATAATCCGCAAAGGGGAAAGCGCAAGCAGCACGGGCATCCTTCAACCCCGCCTCACCCGCCTGGATCAGCGACAACAGCGAGGGATAGCGCCCCCCCAGCCGCCCGCCGAGATCGATCATTCCCGCATCCGTGACCGCGCCAAAGCTGGTACGGCCATGAATGCTGAAGCTGGTCAGACGGGTGGCGGACATGGGGCGCGAAACTAGCGGGAAAAACCCTTGCGTCAAGCGCAGCTTTGGGTTGCGGACGCGTTCAATTTGACGCGCCGCCTCGGATGGCTATTCTGCCCTCATCCTCATCATCTTTAGGAAAGAACGTCCGATGCACGATGTAGCAGCAAAGGTCCATTGGCATGAACCAACGGGGGGCAAACGGGCCGGCTTCGGCAAATGGGGCCGGGTAAAGACGCCCTACGACGCCTTCATGGAGTCCGAAGGTATCCCCTGCTTCCGCGATATCGGCATTGCCAAGGTCCAGAACCTGCCACTCGTACCCTGGAAGCGGCTGGGCGGACGCGGGACCTATATCCAGCTCCACGGTACGGAATCCAAATGGGGCTGCTATCTGGTGGAAGTGCCCGGACGCGGCGCTCTCAACCCCGAAAAGCATATGTTCGAGAAAATCTTCTTCGTGGTGGAAGGACGCGGTTCGACCGAGGTCTGGCAGGACGGCGACACCAAACGCCACACCTTCGAATGGCAGCAGGGCTCGCTGTTCTCCATTCCGATGAATGCCTATCACCGCATCGTCAACGCGGCGTCCGCTCCGGCGTTGCTGCTCGCAGGCACGACCGCGCCGGTGGTGCTGAACACGCTGCAATCGGTGGATGCGGTGTTCAATTCCCCGATCCAGTTCCGCGATCGTTTTTCGGGCGCGGACGATTATTACAAATACAATGACGATGTGGAGCCCGATCCGGTGCGCGGTCTCGCCATGCGGCGCACCAATCTGGTGCCGGACGCCGTCAATTGCGATCTGCCGTTGGACAATCGGCGCTCGCCGGGATTTCGCCGTGTCGAGCCGTTCATGACCGGCAACAGCTTCTATTTCTGGATCGGCCAGCACGAAAACGGCCGCTACTCCAAAGCGCACGCGCACACGTCCGCCGCGGTACTGATCTGCATCAAGGGCAAGGGCTATACCCACACCTGGCCCGAACGGCTCGGCACCACGCCCTGGAAGGACGGCCATCAGGATCAGGTCAAGCGCATCGATTACGAGCCCGTCGGCATGATCTCGGCCGCACCGGGCGGAGCGCGCTGGTATCATCAGCATTTCGGCGTCTCGAAAGAACCCTTACGCCTCTTGGCCTGGTTCGGCCCGCACAATCCGGGCCGCGAGCCGGGGCCGCCGGGCGAACAGCATATCGACTATACCGCGATGGACATTCCCGAAGGCGGCACCTCCATTCCCTATTGGATGGAAGACCCCAAGGTGAAAGCCGATTGGGAAGCCAAGATCGCCGAAAATGGCGTGGAGAGCCGGATGCTGCCGGAATTCTTCGACAAGAATTTCAAAGGCGCGCTGCCCAAGGGCGTGTGAGCGTCACGGGCGCGAGATGCGGAGAATAAAGAAGGGAAACACAAAGGACACAGAGGGGGCACGAAGCGCATAGAGTTTGTGGCCTTTGTGGCTCCTTCGTGTTCTTCGTGTCGGCATTTTTCTGCAAACTTCGCGTGAGATTCTTACGATGACGCTGATCATCAACAATGACGATGTCGCCAAGGTGCTGACGATGGAAGACACCATCGCGACGCTGGAAAAATCCTATCTCGACATCGCGTCCAAGGAAGCCGTCTGCCGCCCGCGCATCGACATTCGCATTCCGACCTCCGACCCGGCCAAGAATTACCAATGGGGCACGATGGAGGGCGGCTCGACCGCTGGCTATTTCGCCATCCGGATGAAATCCGACATCGCCTACGAGACCGTCTACAATGGCGTGCGTACGCAGGAAAAATATTGCTCGCGCCCCGGTTTATTTTGCGGGCTCGTGTTACTGACCTCCATCGAAACCGGCGAGCCGCTCGCCTTCATCAATGATGGTGTCCTTCAGCACATGCGGGTGGGGGGCGATGGCGGCATCGGTGTGAAATATATGGCGAACGCGGATGCCGCGACCGTCGGCATGTTGGGCTCCGGCGGCATGGCGCACAGCAACATGGAAGCCTTCATGACGGTGCGGCCTATCCGGCGGCTGCAAATCTTCAGCCCCACGAAAGAGAACCGCGAACGCTTTGGACGTGAGATGGCGGAAGAGCACGGCATCGACGTCAAAGTCTGCGACCGCCCGGAGGAGATTTACGAAGGTGCCGATATCGTCGCGGCTTGCACCGATTCCGCCGTGCCGGTGCTTGACGGGACTCGCGTCGAGAAAGGCGCGCATGTCATCAATATCGGTGGCTCCGGCGTACCCGATGACGAAACGCTGAAACGCATCGACGTTTACTTGCGCTTTGGCGATGCGCCGCCGCCATCAAGCCGCCCCGGCCTCGCCTTCGACGACGAGCATATCGGCTGGGAGGCACGGCCCGGTCAGCCCAAGCATGGCGATGGCAGGGGCGTTCGCAAGCGCGGCCATGGTGTGCTGCTGCCCGAAAAACGCATCAGCCTCGCCGATCTCGTGCAGGGTAAAGTCAAAGGCCGCACCGCGCGCGATCAGATCACCTATTCCGAACGCGGCAATCTGCAGGGCGCGCAATTCTTCGCCGTCGCGGGCGTTGTCTATGACATCGCCAAGCGCGAAGGACTGGGACACAAAATCCCGACCGAATGGTTTCTGCAGACGATCCGGAACTGACGCACTAAAGGCAATTGGTTGCCCTGCGTACGAGTATCAAAATCGTATCCTTCACGAATGCCGGATATTCGCGAAGCTGAAACCACAGCCATTTCTGCCACGGATTCGCTGCACGGCCGCTCGCCGCGCCGATGCCGCCTGCCCGAATGCCGCTAAGGCGTAAAAGCCAGCGGCAGCGGGCCACATGATAGGCATCGCTGCAGACCATCACACGGGTGATATCGGGCAGGCCGCGAATGATCGCGGTGCAGCGGATCACCGATTCCAACGTCGTTTTCGATTGATTTTCCTGAACGATCGCGTCTTCCGGCACGCCTTCGGCGCGCAGCATGTTCGCCATCACGACGGATTCCACCGGTGGATAGATTCCCAATCCCCCCGTCACCAGAAAGGTGACAGACCGGTCGCGCCCATAATTCAACGCAGCTTCGACACGGCGCCGCAGCGCCCCGCTCGGACTGCCATCCGCACGAACCGCGGCGCCAAACACAATGACGACGTCAGGGCCCTGTGACATCAGGAGGGAAGACAAATTCCCGCGGGCGCATCGACGTTTTTGTTGAGCGGATAAACGAACGTATCGCTTCGAACCACTTTCGATCCGTTTGGAAGACGTTGAGCCTCCGCGACGACCGAGGCTTTGAATTCCTTCGCCGTCGCTTGGTCGAAGGTGAATTGGATTTGCCCGGTCGGCGCGATGACGCCCAAAGCCGTGCCGAAGGACGGCGTCGTCAAAGGCGGACGCACAACCCCCACAACGCGCATACCCCGGAATGTGAGGTTCATCCTGTCCACCTGCTGTTTGGCGGTGTTCACGCGCAGGCGCGCATTGTCCAATTGCGGCTTCGACTGCAGGTCGGACAATTGGGCCGAATTGACCAGAACCTCGTAATCATAGGCGTTGTCGGGACGGATATAGATGCCCGTCCAGGTGAACTCACGCCCCGCTGTCTGAACCTTCACAGGTTCCGCATTGCGCAGCGCCACATAGCTGCGTTTCAACGCAATCGGCGCACCCGAAATGCGGCCATCGGAAACCGGCTGGAGTTTCGCTTCGATCACGTCGCAGCCGCTGTTGATACCTGCGAAATCGAGATTCTGCAGCGCGAATTCGACATCCAGGCTGCGTGCGCTTGTGTAGGGCAGAACGCGGTATTCCGGATCGACTCCGTCGATCCTGACAGGGGTGCCATTGACTTTGAGGTCCAGCACGACGCTGTCGATTTTCTCACCCGGCAAGGACGGCGCCTCGATGTGGAATTCCGTAAAGCCGGCGCCGCGCAAATCCTTGCGCCCACGCAAGGTTTCGAGCGACGGCACATTCCATACCTTTGTCGGCGTTTCTTCGGCGTAGGCCGTGGAGATCAGTCCGGGCCAAGACAGCGACGTACTTTTCTCCGGCGCGCAGAAACTCACCCAGCCGGGATCGTCCCGGTCTTTCAATTTGCACTGACCGGATGATTCATTGCAGTCGAGCACTGCATACAGATCCGCGCCTCCTGGAGGAGACTTGCCGTCGACGAGGCATATCTCCGTTCCCTTGGACGATTCGACGCGATAGCCATCGCGCACAACCCGATGCAGCACCGCACTGTAGGGATGCTGCTTCGACGGCATCAGCACGTTCGGCCAGTCATAGACGGAGTCGGGAGGCACCGCGAGCCGGGGATCGGGCACCAGATATTTGAACTGAGCGCTTCTGAATTTTTCGCCGATGAAAATCGCGGCGGAATCGTAAACCGGATTTTTGGGGTCCATGAACGTCAGAGAAAAACGAATATCCAACTGGCGCGCCGGCGAATCATCCACGGCCTTTCCCGTGATCAGCGCGAAAATCTGATTGGTATAGGTTTGCATGCATTGCCGGATATCGTCATTTTCCTGCAGCTTAAGGGACTCGTTCACAACATCGACCGCGCCCTTCAAATCCTCCACCTGGGTCGTGGCGCTTCCTTTGCCGCTGAGCTTGTCGACGGCCGCCGCCGCGTCGATGCTTGCGGTTCCCGACAATTTCTTTCCGGAGAGGCAGGTATTTTCGGCTGCGTTCATCAAGGCGGCTACCTGAACGACACGCCCGTCTGCGCCCATGACCGTGGGGGTCGTCCTGGACTGGAAATAATAGACGCCAAAAACGATGACGGCGACACCGCCCAGACCTAGAAGCAGATATTTGACCATCTCACACCCCTGCGACAGTGGCGCGGCGCATATTAACCAACTGCATCGGCTACCGCAAAGGCAACGCCAGAATTCACCCCATCATGTGAAGCACATCGCCTTTGCGTTTGACCGGTTCGGCCGCGATCAACGCGAACGCGATCACGCAAGGCTGCGTCCCGCGATTGATCCAATTGTGCACCGTGCCGCGCTGGACCAGACAATCGCCCTGGTTCAGATGCACGAACGTGCCGTCCATCTCCATGTCGATTTCGCCCGATATGACGACCGCGTAGTCGATGGAATCGGTGCGGTGGCTGCGGGGCGCGACACCCGGATCGTAGCGCACGATCCGGAACACCGCGCCGCCCGGATCCGTGGAGCCAACGGGACGCAACGCACCGTCCTCATCACCGCTATTGTCCGCCGGAAACGATCCGGTTGACCAGATGACGCAACTATGGTGCCTTTCGCGCCCCGATCTCACATTGCTGCAGATCTCGTCGATTTTCACGATGGCTTTGCCATCATCATCATGACCGGTGACCACACGTCGGATATTCCATGACATCAGGAGGTTCCACTAAGGCATTTCGCGCATCGATCTTTTATGGTGTGTGGCATCCAAGCGCAAAGCAAAGCGAGGCGAGCCGTGGATAGCGAAGACAAGAACGACGGCGTCAAAGGCAAGATCCTGCAATGGCCGCTCGCGCGAGGACCGCTGAGGGTCCGCCGCCAGCCAGCGCTTGCGTTGCCTGCGATTGCCGCCGGCGCGTTGGCAATCGGCGCATTGGCCATCGGCGCGCTCGCGATCGGTAGTCTCGCCATCGGGCGGCTGGCTATCGGCAGGACACGGGTTCAGAAGATGGAAATCGGGGATCTGACGGTGGGCCGTCTGCGCGTGCTGGAGCGCGACGATTAGGCATCCCTGCACAATTCGAAATTAAAGAACGCTATAGGAGACAACAATGGAACGACGGATATTCTTGGCGGGCGCGGCGGGCGCGATGGCGGCGGCTGCGCTACCGGAAATGGCAAAGGCCGATGAATTGCCGCTGGGCCCCTTGCCGGGCACACGTTACCCCGAATCCCGAATTCAAGCCCTGGACCCGCGGTTCAAATATCGGATCGGAAACGCTTATATCGAACGGGTGGCAACGAATTGCCGCTGGTGCGAGGGCCCGGTCTATTTCCGCGATGGCGGCTATCTTTTGTGGAGCGACATCGCCAACAACCGCATCATGCGCTGGAGCGAAGATGACGGCCATGTCAGCGTATTCCGTTCGCCTTCCAATTTCGCCAACGGCCACACCCGTGATCGCGAGGGCCGGCTGATCTCCTGCGAACACGATACGCGGCGCGTGACGCGCACCGAGTATGACGGCTCCATCACCGTGCTGATGGACAAATATAATGGCAAGCCGCTGAACGCGCCCAACGATGTGGTGGTGGCGTCCGATGGCGCCATCTGGTTCACCGATCCGGGCTTCGGCAAGCTCAGCAATTATGAATCGACCGGCAAAGCGGAGCTGGAATTGCCGCCGAACGTCTACCGGCTCGACCCGCGCAGCGGGCGCGCAACGGTGGTCTATGTTCCCGATGCCGGGCGTCCGAACGGTATCGCCTTCTCGCCCGACGAGAAGAAGCTGTACATCATCGACAGCGCGATTCCGGCTCCGGCCTCATCCGACATCCGTGTGTTCGATGTGAACGGCGACAAAATCGTCAACGGAAAGATATTCGCCGCCGACTTCACCAAAGGGTCCACCGACGGCATGCGCCTGGACGTGGATGGAAACGTCTGGTGCAGCATGGGCAATGGCGATCCGGCTGAAGACGGCGTGCGCTGCTATGCACCGAATGGCGATCTGATCGGCAAGATCCATCTGCCGGAGACCTGCGCCAATCTGACTTTTGGCGGCAAAAAAAAGAACCGCCTATTCGTCTGCGGCAGCACGTCGATCTACTCGGTCTATATCGACACGGTCGGCGCCATGGTGCCGTAACGGCTCACAAGCAGCAGGCGCGTTTTCAGAACCGGTTAAAGCCGCCGAAACCGCCGGCGATGTCGCAATGGTCGGAGAACTCGTTTTGACCGGGACGGATCACCGGGAGTGGGGCTCCAACCGGCGCCCCCTCCGGCGAGGCAGCAACCTGCCGCAGCAGTCCGTTTTCTCCAGGCATCCGATCCGCGAATTTCGTCATCGGATCGATTCCGGAAATCTCCAGGATCAGCTTGTGCCGCATGGCCAAGCCGAAATCCCTGAAGCTTTTCGCCACGACCACGAAGGAGGCGCGTCCGCCAGCGACGCAGGCGGCGTAATATTTGTCGAGACCGGGGAAATAGCCGTTCGCGTTATCGTCCATGATGGGCAACCCGTTGACGACGATACCGGTGCCGATGACGCGATCATGGACCTCGCGCATATTCTCGCCGTCATTATTCGGGCCATCGCCGGACACATCGATGACGCGGCGCGTGGCGACAATGTCCTTTTCGGTCGCTTCGATCATCGTATAGCCGAGTTGAAGCGCGCTGCTGACCGAAGTGCGACGCCCGGGAGAGCGGGGCGCGCCGCTGACAAGCTCGGAGAAGGCCTGGGCGCTCGCTTTGTCCTTGACGATGTGCCAGTCGATGACCATTTTGGCGAATTCAGGGCTCGAGAAATCGAACATCGCGACCGCGATACGCCCCAGGGCACCGCTCTGAATTGCCTTAACCACCTCTGGATCGGCAAAGGCCGCCGCCGTTCCCTGGCGCTGGAGGTCGAATTCCTCCTCATTGATGCTGCCGGAGACATCGGTGGCAAGCACCAACTTCAAATCCACCTGCTCGCTGCCGCTCGCCGCGGGAGCCGACGACGACAGACCGAACAAAGCGAGCGCCGAAACCGTGAGAAGCATCGCGCGCATCGGGCTGCGGGATTGTCTGTGACTTGCAGAATTCGTCATCGATTGACCTCCCGCTGATGCGATGCGGCCCGTAAGGGTTGCATCATAACCGGCAACAGACGTCTACGCGTCTAACCAATCCGTCATTTCGCCGACGTGAACGACAATACCTAGAATTTGATCATGGTGCTTCGCGTCAAGGTGACTTGGCTGGTCACGGCCACGGGACCGCCCTTCGCCAGATGAAAGGCTGCATATTGCTCGTGATAGGCGTCCTCGCCAGCCGAGCAGTCCACCGGGACGATAACCTTGTAACCGCGTTGGGCCGCGCCCGACGCCGTACCGACGGTCGCCCCTTGGAACGAGTTGCCGCAGACGATCACCGTCTTGATCCCGGCTTGCCGGAGAGTTGCCTGGAGCGTGGAGCCCAGGAATTTGTCTGGGCCACCCTGGCGATACCATTCGCCGGCGCGCGGCTTGATCGCGGCGTCCATGATGTCGTCGGGCGTCGCCTTGCCGTTAGACCCGACGAGACTGTACCAGACGACCATATTATGCGAGCGCGCCTCCTCGTGCAGCCGTTTCATGTTCGGTACCGCGGCGATGCAGCGTGGACGGGCGGAGCAGCCGCCTTTCATGATATCGAGAAACAGAAGTGCGGTGGTCGAAGGATCGACCGTGACCTCTTTCAATTCCGGCGGCGGAGGTGCTTTGGCCGTGTTCCAATCGGCGATGATGTCCGCACCGGCAGGCGAGGCGAGAATAGCCGTAAGGCCGAATGCACCCGCAATCGCACCCATGACAATTTTCGTAGCCATCGAAACCTCCCGTTGAGCGTGATGGGAACAGGAAAGGCGGTTTGTGCTGGCGTAAGGATAGAGCCGGCAGGCCAATGGCGCCATAGGCTTTCTGGAAAACCCAACGGGAACCAAGCGAGAGGGCGTTGCGCCGCAAGAAACAGGAGTACCGGTCCGCCACAGGCCAATACGCGAACCGAAGTTTTCCCGCGTGAAACCTTGATAATGACGGTCTTTAGCCCGTCAATCGTTTGGGCGATCCGGTTGCGTGGTTTTCAGGGTTTCGAGAATGGTCCGCAATTCGGCAATCCGGACAGGCTTGGAAACGATACCCGCCATATGCAACCCGCGATCTTCGCCAAGCCGGCGCGCACCGTTCAGGATGCGGGCATCGAAACCGCTCAAGATCAATATCCGGGCACGGCTCTTTTCTGTCGCAAGGAACTTCAGCAATTCGATTCCGTCAATGTCCGGCATGGACAAGTCGAGAATGACGACGTCCGGATCGAGGGAACGATGAGTCCGCTTGAACTCATCGGCCAGCGTCACAAAACGCATCTCATAGTCCAGACCTTCGGCGACCCGTCGGACAAGCGCGCCGATATAGGGCTCGTCATCGATCATGAGCAAGCGCGTCACACTCATGACAGCCCATCCCTGCTCTGAAGAGTCTCTAGGATCCGGCGAGCAAGGTCCGGTTTTCGGTAGGGTTTGCTCAAGAGATTGTGGCCATCGATGTCCGGAGAACGGCTCCCGTTCTGGACAGAGGCCTCCGCAAAACCGGAGGCAAACAGCACCTTCAGATCAGGCCGCAGCCGTTTCGCCTCGCGCGCCAGCAGATCGCCAGTCATCGCACCGGGCATTATCACGTCGGTAAAGAGCAGGTCGATTGTCCTGTCCTCCAGAAGAATCGTAAGAGCGCCGTCCGCGTTCGCGGCCTCCAGCACGTGATATCCGAGTTCGCCAAGTTGGCGCACGGCAACACTGCGAACATCGGCATTGTCCTCGACCACGAGAACGGTCGCCGTTCCTACCAGGGTCTTCAGTTCAGCGACGCCTTCCTTAGGCAATTCCATCGCGGCATTTGCCCGTGGAAGGTAGAGACGAATGGTCGTGCCATGTCCGATCTCGCTGTAGATCTTCACGTGGCCGCGCGATTGCTTGGCGAAGCCGTAGATCATACTCAGGCCCAACCCCGATCCCTTCCCCTCGGCCTTGGTGGTAAAGAACGGTTCGAAGACGCGATCGAGAATTTCCGGTGGAATACCGCTCCCGGTGTCGGAAACAGCAAGCATGACATAATTGCCGGGGACGACCTCCGGGTTCTCCATCTGATATTGCTCGTCGAGATATTTGTTCGCGGTTTCGATGGTCAGATGTCCGCCTTCGGGCATCGCATCGCGCGCGTTGATCGCCATGTTGGCGAGCGCCGATTCCACTTGCGTTTGGTCCGCTAGCGCAGGGGACAGGTCATCGGCCAACCGCATTCCGATTTCTATCCGCCCACCCAGCGTCCGGCGCAAAAGCTCGGTGGTTCGCGACACGACTTCATTGAGGCAAAGAACTTTCGGTTCAAGCGTCTGACGGCGCGAAAACGCTAGGAGCTGACGAGTCAGATCGGCGCCCCGCAGGCTGGCCGTGAGCGCGTCGTGGGCCATTTCCCGCGCCTTCGAATTGGGCGGAAGCTCTTCCTCCAGGAGGTCGAGATTCCCAACAATGATCGCCAGCAGATTGTTGAAGTCGTGCGCGATACCGCCCGTAAGTTGACCGACGCCTTCCATCTTTTGCGCCTGGACCAATTGTTTGGTCGTGCGCTTCATCTCCTCTACGTTCTGCTGAAAAGCATGCAAAACGATGGACAATTTGCCGATTTCATCCTGCCGCCCCGTGGGAAGGACAGGCGCCACGATTTCGCCCCGCGTAGCCTGCAAAAGAGCAACGACCATCTGGTTGATGGGACGAATGACGCGCCCGATTATCACCCAGAAGCTATATGCGCAAAGCAAGAGCGCAAGCAGAAACACCGTCACCTGCAGCGTGATCCCCTCGACCGTCTGCGCGATGAGGCCTTCCACGTAGCTCCGCGTTTGCGCGATCGATCGATTTTTGAGCGTTCCGAGCGAATCCGAAGCCTGGTTCGACAACTCGAACCAGAGATCCGCGCTGATCGGATATTCCGCACCCTGCCCCGCGTCCGGGGCATAGATCATGCCCTGGATCATGTCGTGAATGGTGGAGTAATGACTGCTGGCGTCGGTGTAGGCCGGCGCAATGGAGGCGTAGAGGCCGCTTTGGCCGGCCAGGCTGCGGCTCATCGACCAGCTTGCCTCGACAATTCCCTGCCCGCGCAACAATTGGGCAACCTGTGCGGGAGTAGGCGTGGCATTTTCCGCGATGAGCTGTCCCACCAGCGAGCGCTCCCGGCCGGTGTAATCGGTGATGGTCCGCAGAAGCTGCTTGAACCAAAGATGTTGCGTGACGACCGGATCGATATTGGTGAAATATCTGACGAAATCGATCCACAAATTCTCGGTGTCCTGCATCGATGCCGTGACTTCGGCGGACCAGCGTTTGGACAAGTCTGGATTTCGTTGCTCTTTCGGAAGATCCACCGCGCCGTCGATTTCAGGCCGTAATTTCTGAATGACCGCGAGATGCGATTCCATCTCGGCGCGCAGCTTGGCGACTTCCGGGAATGAAAATTGATTGAGCGTCGTCATGGATTCGCGCAAGGATTCGTCTGCCGCTTGGCGGCTCTCGTTCAAGCGCGGCCGCAAATCGTCGATGGTGTCGGTATCCAGCGCCTGCATCATCGAGAGCGCGATATCGCGTTCCACGCTGAGTTTCTCGATCGCGTCAAAGAGTTGATCGCTCGAGATGGTCGCTTCCCTCAGGGCGCGGATATCCGCCAGCCGCCGCCAATTGCCGTACATGTCCTTGGCCGCGAGCAGCACAATGATCAGTGTCAATGTGCCCGTTATCAACAACAGGATGCCGCCAAGAGACCGCTGGGGTGCGACCATAGCTATGGTCCCGGCGTGGTCGTGCGTACCATGCTTGCCAGCCTGAGCAAGCGGTCCTCGACCTGCAGCTTGGCGGAGCCGATTGGCTCCGTGTTGATCGTGACACTGATCCGGTTGGCGATCCGGGTGAATTCGATCATGCCGCCGGACAGAGCGAAACCTTCGAAATCGCTTACTGTCAGTACGCTTTTGCCGGCAAGGGCTTTTTGCAGTTCCGGCCAGTTCGCTTTTTGATCGGCACGGACAAACAACAATGAGCAATCGTCGATGTCCGTGACGGCGCGCACGCTCCTGACTTCGATGACGTGTTCATTGACGGTGCGGCCAGCCATCGGCTGCAAATGCCCATCGAAGGGGTCGCCGCCAAAGAGGCAGACCTTGGTTGTCCCTTCTCGCTGCGCGCTTTCGGGGGGCCATTGCGTGTACTTCAAGAAATTGTAGAGCAGCCCGGCCTTGATCTGCTGTTCGACGAGCTGCACATCCGCGGCCTGCGCCGGCAGGGCCAGAAAAGACGCCAGCAGAATAGCGATAATGGCACGAACGCGCAGGACCGAGGGAGCCGCGTTGAGCCATCCGGCGAAGCTGCTGGATTTTATGAGACACGCTGTCTTGATCGCGTTCTCAAGCGCAGCCAGCGCATGCGTTGCGGTGCGGTTGGCAACGGCGATCTTTCGGGCAAGACCCATCATCTTCAGAATGACCATCGGGCGCTCACGACAACGCTTCTTGGCACTTGACTTGCTCCAACCGTTGCACCGAACTCCGCATGATGGTCATGCAACAGATTGAATCCTGCTATCGC
>DASYEG010000186.1:0-8941 GCA_036499145.1 Micropepsaceae bacterium
GGAATCAGCGCGCTGCAATCCTTGGCATTGATCGCCGCTTCGGGCGCGATCACGCCTTTGATGTTGCCCTTGCCGAAGGAATCCTTTTCCGACTCCTTCGCCGCCTGCACCGTCATGCTGTAGGACAGGAACGAGGCCACCACCCCGCCAACGCCCGGCACCGCGCCAACGATGGTGCCGATCAGCGAGCCGCGGATCACGGTCGGCCAATGGCGGAAGGTTTCGAGCAAGCCCCCCGTCATGCTGGTGATTTTCACCGACGCCGCATTGTTCGAAACCGAACCGCCCTTGACATAGAGGTTGATCATCTCGGCAACGGCGAAGAGCCCGATCAGCGCCGGCACCAGATGCACGCCGTCCCACAGATATTCGATGCCATAGGTAAAGCGCTCGCCACCCGAAACGTCATTGTAGCCGATGAAGGCGACCATCAGCCCGAAGGCGCCGGTGATCAGACCGCGCAGCAATTTGCCGCGCGAGGTGGTCGAGACGATGACGAGGCCGAGGATCGCCAGCAGGAAAAATTCCGGCGGGCCGAACAGCAACACGATGTCCTTGGCGATGGGCAGGATCGCGAGCACCGACACCGTGCCGATGATGCCCCCGATGGCATTGGCGCTCGCCGCCGCTCCGATGGCCAGGCCCGCCTTGCCCTGCTGCGCCAACGGATAGCCGTCGATCGCTGTCGCCGCATTGGGGGCGGAGCCCGGCGTGTTCAATAAAATCGCCGTGATCGAGCCGCCCATCGGTACGCCACCCATCACGCCGCCCGACAGAGCAAGAGCCGTGAAGGGTTCGAGCCCATAGGTCAGGGGCATCAGAAGGGCGAGCGCCGCGGCACCGCCAAGTCCGGGGATGGCTCCGAAAAAGAGGCCGATGAGCATGCCGAGGCCAAGGAATGCCAGCTCGCGCAACTGGAGCAGGCCTTCGATTCCCCCGAGCCACATTTGAAGCATGAGCGCTTAACCCTTCCGGCCGCACGAGCCGGGATTTTCGAGGCTAAGCGTTAGTAGGGCTGCGCGGAGCGGTCAATTGGCGGTCAGATATTTCTTCCACTTGTCGAAGAAGATACGCTGTTGCGCAACCAATTGTGTCGTCTCCGGCGGCGTTCTGGACCGCATGATCAGGTCGTTTTCCTTGGCCCATTTCACGACCATGGGATCGGCGAGCGCCTTTGCCAGCACCGCCGAAAGCGTGTTCTGGATATCGGCCGGCAGGCCCGGGGGCGCTGCAATCACGCGCTCCACACTGATATTGTCGAGTTCCGGCTGACCCAGGGCCGCGGCATCCGGAACGCCCGGAAAGCTGGAATGGCTCTCGAAGGATGCCAGCACACGGATAGTGCCGCCATGCACGAAGCGCGAGGCGGTCGGGATGGCCGCGATCACCGCGTCGCTGTCGCCGCGAATGGCCGCTACGACATAATCCGCCGAACCCTTATAGCCGGTGATCAGTTGCGTCTTTAAGCTCAGCAATTGCGAACCGATCATGGTCGCGGCATAGGCCGTGCCTTCCGGCCCGGTGACCGAAAGTTTGATGGGACGCTTCGCCGACAGCGCCTTCAGATCGGCGAAACTCTTCAGCGGCGATTTCGCGCCCACGCAGATGACGTAACGCTCGCCTTCTCCCATCGTGCCGATCCAGGAAAATTTGGACAGATCGTAGGCGCCCGGACCCTGCTGCTGCTGCAGGATGAACATGCCGGGAATGTTGAGGATGCCGATGGTGTAGCCATCGGGCTTGGCGCGATAGAGTTGCGCCACGCCGCGGCTGCCGGCGCCGGCGGCGACATTGATGGGTACAATGTTCACCTTGTTCGGCAGATATTTTTCCATGACGGGCGCGATGACGCGCACATAGACGTCGAATCCGCCGCCCGGCGCATAGGGAATGACGAACTGGATGTTCTTGTTCGGGAAGGCGGCGGCCCCACGCGCGAATCCGGGAAGCGCGAGCGCAGGGGCTGCGATGCCCGCTCCGATGACGAGTTCGCGCCGGGTGAATCCTTGCATCGTTTATTACTCCTTGAACCTATGTGACGAGATATTTCTTCCAGCGGTCGAAAAACGCGCGTTGGCGTACCACCAGGGCGGCGGCTTCCGCGGGGGTTTTCGAGCGCATGACGATATCGTTTTCCTTGGCCCAGCCTATCACCTTGGGATCGGCCAGCGCGTGCGCAAGTGCCGCGGACAGCGCGTTCTGGATGCCGGCCGGCGTGCCGGGCGGCGCACCCACGGGACGCTCGACGGTGATCTGGTCGAGCTCGGGCTTGCCGAGGCTGGTCGCATCCGGAATCCCGGCAATGCTGCTATGGGCCTCGAACGAGGCGAGGATGCGAAGCTGCCCCGCGCGGGCAAAGCGCATCATGGTGGATGTCGCCGAAATCACCGCATCGCTATCGCCGCGGATGGTGGCGACGATGTAATCGCTCGAGCCGCGATAGCCGGTGATCAATTGGCGTCTGATGCCCAGCACTTCCGTACCGATGATCGTCGCCGCCGTCGCGGTGCCCTCGATGCCGGTGACGGCGAATTTGACGGCGCGTCTGGCCGAGAGCGCCTGGAGGTCCGCAAAACTCTTGAGCGCGGAGTTGGCGGACGTGCCCACCAGATAGCGCTCGCCTTCGCCCATGCAGCCGATCCAGGCCATGCGTGAAAGGTCATAAGCGCTGCTGCCCTGCACGGCCTGCTGGATGAACATGCCGGGCAGATCGAATATTCCGATGGTGTAGCCGTCGGGCTTGGAGCGGTAGAGCTGTGTGATGCCGCGCGAGCCGCTGCCTGCGGTGACGTTGATCGGCACGATGCTCGCGCGGGTCGGAAGATAGCCCTCCATGACCGGCGAAACGAACCGGACATAGGCATCGAAGCCGCCCCCCGCCGCGTAGGGAATGATGAACTGGATGTTCTTTGCCGGAAATCCCGCAAGCGCTGCTGCGGCTGCCGCGACCCTGCCGGATACGAGGCAGGCAGTGCCGCCCGCGAGGAGCGCGCGGCGGTTGACCTGACCCGTTGTATTCGGCAGCGCGTGCGGCATGGGCACAAACCTACCCTGAAGGAGCCCGCAAACCTAGCCGCCGGTACAATCCCGCCCGTTCACAACATCACGAACGGCGCGTCTTTCGTGGGTGTTACGAGTTTTGCGTTGTAATCCGCGTGCACTTTATTCCAGTTCGGAAGAGCCCGCATGTTTTTCAGCCAGCGCTGGACGTTGGGCCATGGCGACAGATCGCAGCGCACGACATCCACAAGCCCGAGGATATCGGCGCCGAAATAATCGGCGATGGTGATCTCGCTGCCGAGCAGGAATTTGTTCTTGGGACCGATAAAATCCTTATCCAGGACGGTGAGCCATTTCTTCGCCCGCTCGCGTCCGGCATTCAGCGTCGCGGTCTGCGCGATCTCGTGTTCCTGCTTGTAATGCGGAAAGATCTGCGGATAGACGTAACCATAGCCGAAATCGCGATAGAGGCCGGTATTGAACCAATCCATCATCGCATTGATTCTGGCGCGCTTCTTCAAATCCTTCGGATAGGCCGGCGAGTCGATCTTATCGGCGATGTATTTCAGGATCGCGGAGCTTTCGCCGATGCGCAGATCCTCATCCTCAAAGCAGGGCACCGCGCCGCTCGGATTGATGGCGACATATTCGGGTTTCTTGTGCGCGCCCGTGAACAGATCGATGTGAACCATGTCCACCCCGGCTCCGCTTTCCGCGATGAACATCAGCACGGGACGGCAAGTGGTCGATACCGGATCGGCATAAAGCTTCATGGTTTCCCCCTCTCATCGCCGCTCCGTTATTGGAGCGGCGTTTTTACTCAACGGACATCCTGCTGTCCGAAACCGGCGACGCGCTTGTAATTGTCGGACAGCGCCTTGAGTTCATCCTGGCTGATATAGCGGTCGAGATTTTCGAAGGGCTTGTCGCCGACCAGTTCTTCCACCTTGATGTTGATGAAATCGGGCGGCGTCGCGCGATTGGTGTGCACGATCTTCGCGGTCGCCTCAAGCCGCGCCTGTTCAAAGCCGAGAAGGGCGGCCGAGCGGTCGCCGCCGCTCGCCGCGAGCAAATCCGAGAGTACGCGCGCGTCGATCAGCGCCTGCGCCGATCCGTTCGAGCCGCGCTGATACATCGGATGCGCGGCATCGCCCGCGAGAGCGATGCGCCCGAAGGTCCAACGCGGAACGGGATCGCGGTCCACCATCGGATATTCCAGCAGGATTTCGGAATTTTTCAGCAATTGCGGCACGTCCAGCCAGTCGAATCGCCAAGTGTCATAGATCGGCAAAAAATCTTCGAGTTTTCCCGTCTTGTTCCAATCGTTCTTGGGCCGTCCGAACAGAGGCGCTTCGGTGGTCCAGTTGATGAGCTGATTTCCATTGCCGTCGATATTGTCGATGATCGGATAGATCACGATCTTGCCGGTTTTGATCGAGCCGATGCGCAAATAGGTATGACCGTCCAGAATGGGTTTGCTCCGTGCCACGCCGCGCCAGGTGTTGATGCCCTCGAACGCCAATTCCTCACCGGGATAGAATTGCTTTCGCACCACGGAATTGATGCCATCGCAGGCAATCGCGATATCCGCGCGCACCGGCGGTAGAGCCGCCCCGCTGTTGGTCTCCTGAAAAGCCAGCGTCACACCGTCCGCATCCTGCCCGACGCCGGTGCAACGGCGATTGGTGAGGATGTTCTCCGCGCCAAGACGTTCCCGCGCGGCATTGAAGAGGATGGTATGCAGCCGTCCGCGGTGAATTCCGGCCTCGGGATAAGGGTAGCCGGCATAGCGTCCGCGCGGCTCCTTATAAATGAGTTGGCCGAAACGGTTGAAAAACGCGCTTTGAGTATTCACCACGCCGGAGGCCGTCACGAGATCGCTCAGCCCGAGCGCGGTCAGTTCGCGCATCGCGTGGGGAAGGACGGTGATGCCCACGCCCAGTTCCTTCACTTCGGGCGCCGCTTCGTAGACCCGTGAAGCCAGCCCGCGTTTGTGCAGGCCAAGAGCAAGCGCAAGGCCGGCAATCCCGCCGCCGACGATCGCGATGATGTTGCCGGTGCGCGCCGTCATCGGGATATCAGGGCGTCGGGATTGGCGACGTTGATCGGCTTGCCGTCGAGGAAAGCCAGGATGTTATGGATGGCGTGCTCATAAAAGACGCCGAGCCCTTCAACCGTGGTGAAGCCGAGATGCGGCGTCAGCACGGTGTTCGGCAAATCCCGGAACGGATTGTCCGGCGGCAGAGGCTCGCGGTCAAACACATCGAGGGCTCCGATGATCCGGCCCTCGCGCAATGCGGCGAGCAGGGCGGCCTCGTCGACGATCGGTCCGCGCGAGGTGTTGACGAAAATCGCGCCTTTCTTCATGCGCGCGAAATCAGCCGCTCCGATCAGCCCGCGCGAGCGCGGTCCCAGGACCAGATGGATCGTGACCGCATCGCTCTCCGCGAACAGTTGTTCGCGGCTGACGCGTTCCGCGCCGGCTTGCTTTGCCTTTTCGTCGGTCAGGTTCTGGCTCCAGGCGATGATTTTCATGCCGAGCGCGTGGCCATAGCGCGCCACATAGGCGCCGATGCGTCCGAGCCCGACGATGCCGAGCGTGCGCCCTTCGAGGTTGATTCCCGGCGGGATGCCTTCCTGGAAGCGCCCCGCGCGCATGGCCGCGTCGCCTTGCGGAACTTTACGTGCGGCCGCCAACAGCAGCGCCAGTGTCATCTCGGAGGCCGGCGCAGGGGAGTGTCCGCCGGAGGTGAAGGTGCAGACGATGCCACGCTTGGTGCAGGCGTCCTGGTCCACATTGGGCGCGCGCGAACCGGTAAGCGACATCATCTTCAGCCGCGGCAGGCGTGCGATCAGGCTTTCCGAAAAACGCGAACGCTCGCGGGTGGGCAGAATAATGTCGAAATCCTTCAATTCCTGCGCGGCCCGATCCTCGTCGGCGGCCGGATAATGGCGGGGAAAAAAGACCACCTCCGCACGCTTGCGCAGTTCTGACCAGTCCGCGACATCGGGCGCGGCATTCTGCCAATCGTCGGTGACCGCGACGCGTATGCCTGCCATTCCGCTCTCCTTTTTGGTGCGCGCATTTAATGCTAATGGAGGGGAAATGCCAGCAACAGGCCAGGATTTTTTAAGGATACCGGATGCGGCTGCGCGCCTGATGTTGCAACGAAGCCGCAAGGCGGTGGCGGAAATATGTTCTAGACTTGCCAGCCTTGTCCCGACCTGACAAACCGCATTTGACGGAATTAACCACGGCGCTCATCCTGGAGGCATGTCGAAGCGTATGAATCGTGCGAACAATCTGGCCCAAGAACAACCCCCCGTGCCGGGAGCGTTCATCGATCTCGATGCGCTCGGTGCCGCCGCTGTGGCACGCGAGCCGTTTGCCTATTTCATCGTGCCGGGCTTCGTGAAGGCCGAGGCGCGCGATACGATTCGTACCGATTTTCCTGCGATCCGGCATCCCGGGAGTTTTCCGCTCGCGACGCTGCACTATGGTCCCGCCTTTGCTGCATTCATGGATGCCATTCAGGGAAAAGCGATGGCTGCGGCCGTTGGAGACAAACTCGACATGGACCTTACGGAGAGCCCCACCATGGTGACGGTGCGTGGGCAAAGCCGGGCCGCGGACGGCAAGATCCATACCGACAGCCGGACCAAGCTGGTGACGGCGCTGATCTATATGAACGATTCATGGGAAAGCCCAAAGGGACGGCTGCGCCTGGTGCGCTCGCAAACCGATCTTGACGACGTGGTCGCTGAGGTGCCGCCGGAGCAGGGCACGCTTCTGGTGTTCCGCAACGAGCCGAATGCCTGGCACGGTTTCGAGCCGTTCTCCGGTCCCCGCCGCGTCATCCAGTTGAACTGGGTGACGGAGGCGTCCGTGGTGCGCCGGGAGCTGGCGCGGCATCGCCTGAGCGCCTTCTTCAAGCGGCTGGGAAACCATAAGGCGTGACGTGCGAATGCTGAGCCCATGCCGCTGAACATCGAGACTTTCAGCAATGCGGTCGGCGGCAGCGCCTTCTACAAAGCGCTGACGCATCCGCTGACCGCAGATCTTGCGCGTGGGCTGCTCGCGAAATTGCGGGGAAGCGGGCCGGTGGCGATCTACGATCCGCATAATTTCCTGGCGGCGTTCGATGCGATGTTTCCGCTGGAGTCCATTACGATTGCCGGCGTGTTCGTCCAGGATGTGAGCCATATCGGGCGGACGTTTCGTGGGCACTGCGCCAAAGCCCTGACCGAGCTATCCGCCTGCCATGCGCAAGCCGTCCTGATCGCCGGTTTCGACGCGAAACCATCCATGCAGCATCTGGCACCATTGACAAATGGCGCCGCGCTCCTGAGCTTCGACGCCTTCAGGCTTCCCGACGGCATGCTGTCGGACAAGACGCGCTATCTCTCCACACTCAACTTCGCCACGAATTTCGTGTTTTTCCGCGATGCCGAAGGGCTGCACACCCGGCTCGCGACCGCGAATTATTGGTCCGCTTACGGAGGAAAAGGCGGTCATCTGTGGTTTGCGCTGTTCGACGATTCGGGGGCGCAAATCGCGCAATGGGAAGAGCCGCTTCCCGCCGCAAATGCGACAATCGTGGTGGACAGCCGCGCGGTGCGGGCGCGCTTCAAGCTTGGTCCCTTCACCGGCCAATTGTTCGTCCATGTGGTAGGTGCTGCAGGCCACGACATCGTGAAATACGCGCTCGATACCTATGGCGATGAAGACGACGTGCTCTCCTGCACCCATGACGCCAATTCCTGGCCGGCCAATCTTTATGCCGGTTTGCCGGCGCCCGCCGACGATGAAGATGTCGTGCTGTGGGTCCAGAATTCCCATCCCAATCCGATCGCGCCCGGCGAGATCGGCCTCAACCTGATGGGCGATGAACATATCGCTTATCTGGACGAACCCGTTGGCGCTTTCGCGACGAAACGTCTGAGCGCCTCGGCGCTTCTACCCGTCGCGCGATGGCCGCAGCAGATCGAAATCCACGCCGGAAAACATTTCGTGCGCCCGCGCTACGAAGTGTTGCGCAAGAACGGCCACCGGCACATCGCGCACCCCAATGTCGAGCGCGAGGATTTGAAGCTCGACGCACAGCTCCCCGATTTGACGGCGGTTCTGGGCAAGGGATTCATCCTGCCCGCCCCGGTGCTGCCGATCGAGCGTTTCCGCAGCATGATCCTGCCCACGCCGATGTCGACCGTGCAGAATCATCTGCCGGTGAAGCTCGTCGTCTATGACAGCAGCGGACGCAAGGCCGCGGAGCACGCCTTCGGCAATCTTGCCCGCAATGATTGCGTCGCGCTCGCCGCCAACGAGATCCTCAACGGCCGCATCGACGGCGGCTACGGCCATATGGAACTGGTCTATGATTTCGACGCGGGCCGCGCGGCGGATGGCTGGCTGCACGCGCTTTTCCGCTACGAAGACCTTAAGACCGGGCACGCCGCGGAGACCAGTTTCGGCGCACATATGTTCAATATGCTTGTCACCTACAAGGATGAGCCGCAATCCTACAAAGGCCCGCCTCCCGGCCTGTCCACGCGGCTGTTCCTGCGCGTGGGTGCCAAGCCGCTGGATACGATGTGCCATCTTGTCTATCCCGCGTCACGCCCCTGGCATGCGGCATCGGATACCCAATTGATGCTGATGTCGGCGCGCGGCGAAGAGGTAGCGCGGCGCGCGCTCAAGATCGCGTGCGGAGGTTCGGCGCTGTGGCGCGTCAGCGAGATGTTCAGCGCGGGCGAGCGCAGCGATGCCGGTGAGAATTGCTACATCGTCGTGCGCGATTCTACATGCCGGCTGTTCGGCTATCACGGCCTCATCGGCGGGCGCGCTTTCAGCCTGGATCACATGTTTGGGTTCTGAAGCTCCCCCGCTTTCCTGTTGGGTCGTGACCGACGGCAAAGCGGGCATGGAAAGCCAATGCGTCGG